>JAEXBW010000114.1 GCA_023393825.1 Elusimicrobiota bacterium
GAAACTTCTTGAAGGAATAAAATAACAAAATGAGATTTTTAAAACTGTTCTTGGCGGTAAGTATTTTACTGCCTTTATTTGCCTACGCCAAAGAAAGTGATGTTTACATAGGCGTAAGTTCAAAATACAATCCCGATTCCCTGCCAAAGATAGGCCTTGCGGGCTTTTTGCCGTCTAATCCGCAGGATGCCCAACTTAAAGAAAATGCCTTTTCCGTGGGCGATGTCGTCCGCGCGGATTTAATGAGAAGCAGATATTTTGATATTCAAGATTCCATTACCCCCGTAAATATACAAGCTTTGTCCAAAAGTATGGCGGAGTATCAAAAACAGGGCATACAGTATGTTTTGTTTGCGGAGGTTTCCACCTCCCCCGCCGCGCCCGATATATGGGAAGTAAAAACATTTCTTTACGATACGCAATCGCTTAAGGCCGTACTTGCTAAAAACTTCAGAAGCAGCACAAAAAGTTTAAGGCGTACCGCGCATTTAATTTCCGACCAAATTGTCTTGCTGCTCACGGGCAAGCGCGGCATTGCCGATACAAGGCTTGCCTTTGCCAACAACTCCACGGGCCGTAAAGAAATTTATATGGTGGACTACGACGGCTTTAACCTTAAAAAACTTACTAAAGATAATTCTATCGCGCTTTTGCCGCGCTGGAGCGCCGACGCTACAAAAATATTTTATACCACCTACCGCCGCGGCAACCCCGATATTTTTTACATAGATTTAAAGGAAGGCAAAATTAAGCCGCTTATAAAGGGCAGCGGGCTTAACCTTATCGGCGGCGTATCACCAGACGACAAAAGGATAGTGTTAACAATGTCGCGCGGCAGCAACCCCAATATTTACCTTAAGGAACTTGACTCGGGCCTGTTAAGCCGCCTTACCGACGGCTACGGCGTGGACGGCTCCCCGTCTTTTTCGCCCGACGGTAAATTTATTACATTTGTTTCCAACCGCGCGGGTAATCCGCAAATTTACGTGATGAACCTTGAAACCAAGGACACCCGCCGCCTTACCAGACTTAACTGGACGGATACGCCTCAATGGTCGCCCAGCGGAGAGTGGATAGTTTTTGCGGGCCGTGCGTCCTCCAGCCACCCTATTGATATATTTTTGATTGATATAACCGGCGGGCAGTTGCGCCAGCTTACCGCTGATAGCGGCTCTAACGAAGACCCCTCATGGTCGCCCGACGGCAGATTTATAGCTTTTACTACCACGCGCGGCGGCGGAAAGAGGCAGATTTATGTTATGGATGCGGATGGAAGTGCGCCGCATCTTGTGGCCAATATTCGCGGCGATTCTTTTACACCTAGCTGGAGCAGGTAGATTTATTTTTCGGCAGATTTGTTCTAAGCCGATTTATGCCGCTAGCAATTAGGCGTAAGTCGGCTTCTTTTTTATTTTTTGCTCCCTTGGGTACCGAGAGTCGCTCCGCTCCCATTCTTCTTTGTACACCGCGTTCACAATAAAATAAAAAATAAGCTCAACCCCGCCTAATCACGCGTGCCAATCTATCAATTTGTTCCGCAGCGAATGGCATTAATAAAATCAAAATTTACTCAAAATCTGAAAACCCACGCGTGCCGAATACAAACTTCTTCTACCACAAACGACACTAATAGCGGCATTAATAAAATCACGCAATCTTTTAGAACGGCGTCAAATACTGCATCTGCTTATTATCCCCTTAAAAATACACCTTATTGCTGTAATAATTTGTTATTTTATGTTAAAACATTAAAAATTTTCTAAAATGTAAATGTATATACTTATATGTAGCCAGCTTAAAGGGCTGCTTTATTCTAAAAATAGGAAGGATAATTTATGTCAAGGAAACCGTTTATAGCCGGTAACTGGAAGATGCACAATACCGTAGCACAATCTAAAGAACTTGCCCAGGCGCTTAAGAAAGCTCTTAATAAAAACAATGCCGATATTATGATTGCCCCCAGCTTTACCAGCCTTTATGCAGTAGCAGAAGTTTTAAAAGGCAGCAATATTATTTTAGCCGCGCAGGATTGCCACTTTGAAGAAAAGGGCGCATTTACCTCTCAAATTGCTCCGTCACAAGTTTTAGATACGGGCGCGACATACGTTATCATCGGACACAGCGAAAGAAGAAGCTTATTTGGCGACACAAACGAAATCTTAAACAAAAAAGTTAAAGCCGCTTTAGCGCGCGGGCTTAAAGTTGTTTACTGCGTCGGCGAAACTCTTATAGAACGCGAAACGGAAAAAACTTACGCCGTAATCCAAGACCAAATTGAAGACGGTCTTAAAGGTTTTACCGCAGAAGATTTAAAAGATTTAGTTATCGCTTACGAACCCGTTTGGGCTATCGGCACGGGCAAAACAGCCACGCCCGAACAAGCGCAGGAAGTTCATAAAGAAATCAGAACATTACTCGCGCAGAAATACAGCGAAGACTTTGCCTCTAAAGTAAGAATCCTCTACGGCGGCAGCGTAAAGGCCGACAATGTGGATTCCATTATGGCCCAGCCCGATGTTGATGGCGTCTTAGTAGGCGGTCAGTCTTTGGAAGCTGAAAAATTTATCAGAATTATTGACTATAATTAAACTATGAACATAGCAAAATATATAGACCATACAGTCCTTAAAGCATTCGCAACCAAGCAAGATATAGAAAAACTTTGTGCGGAAGCCAAAGAATATAATTTTGCTTCAGTTTGCGTAAATCCCGTGTGGGTTTCTTACGCGGCGCAGCTTTTAAAAGGCAGCGGCGTTGATGTTTGTACGGTGATAGGTTTTCCCTTAGGCGCTAATGACAGCGCAATAAAAGCGCAGGAAGCCGCCCTTGCCATTAAGCAAGGCGCGGGCGAGGTTGATATGGTTATCAACATAGGCGCGCTTAAAGGCGGGGACATTGCCGCCGTTAAAGCCGATATCGCCGCCGTGCGCGAGGCAAGCAAAGGGGTTGTGTTAAAAGTTATTATAGAAACCTCTTACCTTACCGATGAGGAAAAAGTTGCCGTCAGCAAAATTTGCGGGGAAGTCGGCGCGGATTTTGTTAAGACCTCTACAGGATTTTCCGATAAAGGCGCAACAGAGCATGACGTTAAACTTATGGCGCAGGCAAGCGGCATAAAAGTTAAAGCGTCAGGCGGAATTAAAACTAAAGAAGACGCCTTAAAGATGATAGAAGCCGGCGCAAGCCGTCTTGGTACAAGTTCGGGCATTAAGATAGTTACGGACTAATAATGATTACACGCTGGGAGATAAGGGAGAATACGGTAACCTCCGGCTCCGTCTACATACTTGCTGTGGTAGGCGAAGCCGTTGACGTTGCTTTTATTGAAAAGGAACTCTATTTCTTTTGCAGGCTTGTCAGCGTTAAGCTGCCTCCCTTTACCCACATTTTTGAACTTACCAATATTTCCGACGATGATATGTTGGAAAAGATTCGCGTTAAAATTGAAGAGTGTATCAACGAAACCGCAAACAACGCTACCGCTGTCTTTTCCGCCGATCATCTTGGTAAAGATTTAAATTTAGATGTTATCTCTCCCGAAACGCAGGTTTTCCCTATGGAGTTTACAAAGCCTGCCGCCCAGACAAAAGCGGTTAAACCCGCAACGCAGGAAGCGAAGCCTAAACCTGCCCCTGTCCGCGCGCAGCCCGCGCCAACGCACGATATTTTTACTGCCGAGCCGGGGCCAAGCCTGCACATAGCCGAAGCTACCCGCTATCAGGAAGAACCGCCCACAGTTAAAACAAATTCCAGGCTTTCCCTTGCAAAAGACGGCCTTTCTTTTGATAAAGAAGAAGATGCTTTTGAAGGCGGCATACAGTTGGAAAATGAGTTAGATGTAGGCGACGGAACATTTATCAGTCTTGATACGGCAAGCGCAAAAAAATTGCAGGAAACAACAGATTTTAACCCTAACGCAGGTCTTTCCGGTTTGCTTAAAGGCGGCAAGCTTGAGCCTTTAAACACCCAATCCTCGGGGGACCCGCGCAATGTAAGTTCAGAAGGGGTAAGCGTAGTCCCGCACATTCCGCAAACATCTTCTGGCGGGAGCATTTTAAATAAAATTTTCAAAAAGTTTTCAGGCTCGGGCAAGAAGGCGGCTGATACGGAAGTAACATCAGCCACAGCCTCTGCCGCAACGGCAAATGTGCAGACTCAGTCGGTAAAGCCTGCCGCAAAGCCCGCGCAAAAAGCGGACGCCTCAGAGGATAAATCCAACTCGCGCACAAGTATTACGCAGGCCGCAGCGGAAGTGTTTAAGGAAAAAAAGCCCGCCCCGTTCAATAATCCTGCCCCGCATAATATTGTTGTAACTCCCGACGAGCCGACACCCGATGTATTTAAAAAAACAGAAATACGGCAAAATAACTCTTCCCAAGGGAAGAGGGATATGCAGGGTCCTTTGCAGGAGCAAATTTTTTCCGAAGGCGGAAACTTGGGCGGCAATGTTCCCGTTGATGATATTTTTGCGGCAGAAACTATTTGCGATTTTTATGCCAACAGCGAAGAATTTTCCGCCGCCAAACCCGCCGCCGCGCCCAAGAAAGAAGTTGAGGCTATTTTATCTGCCAAGCCTGCCGCCTCCAGACCTATTGAGGACGATTTTACCAATGTTCCCAACCTCTTAGGCCCTGCGGTTAAAGTTCCCGCCAAGGTTAAGCACATTGAGCCTAAAGCGGAAGAAACAGATGCCAGCCCTTTAGGCGACCTCCTTAACAGGGAAGAGCCTGCTCCCGTCGATAAAAATAAAAAGCAGGAAGCAAAACCTTCAGCAAGGCCTAATTTGCCGCCGCAAAAGGAAAAAGAAACGGAATTAATAAAAACTGCGGAAACCGTCGGCATTGTTTTGGCGGACGGGGAAGGAAACGAACAATTTAAAATTACGCCTACGTCCGATGCCGCTCCTGTCAGAGATATTGTTGTTAAAGAAGAAACACCTCACGAAGGGGAGGAGCCGATTTACGAGGCCCCTGCCGAAGGTTTCTTTGCCACGGGTGATGGTATTGCCTCGCAAGAGGCAACCAATGTGGCGGATATGCACGGTTTTACAGGTGTTTTGGGCAATGCTCCTGCTGCGCAAAACAAACAAAGCGCTCCGCCGCCTATGCCTAAACCGCAAGTGCCTGCCGCGGCTAAATTGCCGTCGGAGGCCAAAGCCCCATTTATTGCTCCGTCTGCCCCGCAAGTGTTAAAACCTAAAGCGGTATTGTCGGACAAAAACATAAAGCCTGATATAAGCAAACCTGTTATCGCGCCTGCAAAGCCTTTGGCCCCAAAGCCGCCTCATCCTTTTATGGGTAAGCCAAGCGCGGCTGCGGCTGTTTTAACGCCGCCAAAAGCGGCTGCACCTTCTGTCCGCCCGCCTGCCGCACCTGCGGGTCTATCTCAACAAAAGCCTAAAAATATGGTTGAATTAAATAAAGCTTCGCAACCGCCTGTGCGGCCTGCGTTGCCAATAAGGCCGGCCGCGCCGCCACCACCGCCAATAATTAAAAAACCTGAAATGGCGCAAAGTATTATTCAAAAGCAAACGGCAGCAAAACAAATATTACGGGGGAGTGAAAAAAATATGACACAAGACGATTTGAACAAAATAAAAAATTTAGCTAAACCTGAACCCAAAGAAGAGGAACAGGCTTCCCCCGCGGCCAAGGTTATTCCCGCTGCTCAGGCGCAGCCTATAAATTTAAAGGCACCGCAGGGTTTGCCTCAGGTGCCGCCTCAAAATCCTATCCAAAGAACGGCAGCTGCCCCTACTTCTCCTGCTCGTCCCAATATGCCGCAGATGTCCCGTCCCGCGCCTATATTGCGCCCGTCAGCGGCCCCTGTAGTAAGGCCGCCGCAGGCAATTCCGCAAGCGGGCCAGCCTACGCTAAGACGCCCTGTTGTAAATAATATACAGCAAAGGCCTGCCGCCGCGCCACAGCCCGCGGTAAAAAAAGAGGATATTGCAGACAGAACAAAAACCGTTGACCATACAATCCAAATTCCCATAGGGCAGATTTACAAAAAGAGTAATTGGCCTTTAGAAGTGCCTTTGGTACCCACTTTTACTTTTGAAAATATGGACCTTGCCTCAAACCGCTTTCCGCACGCGGCGGCAATGTCTGTTATAGAAAACATTGGCACAATGTATAACCCCTTTGTCCTTTACGGGGAAGGCGGCAGCGGCAAAACGCACTTTTTAAACGCGATGGGTTATGAACTTTCCAAGAAAGTATCGCAGGAAAAAATATTTATAACCAACGGCGTCCGCTTTGCGCGCGGCATACAAAGATATGTTGAAGAGGGCAAAAAAGACACCTTAGACGAATTTTTTAAAAATGCGGAAGTGCTTATAGTAGACGATATACACTTAACCGCGGTTAACGAGCATAACAGAGAGTTTATTTCCAAACTGCTCAACAGATTTTTAAAAGAAAAGAAGCAGATAATAATCTCTTCCAAATATCCGCCCGAAAGTCTTGCGCGTTTTGAAGACCTTGTAAATTTCCGTTTAGATCAGGGTTGGGTGTCCGAGCTTAAGCAACCGCGCCCGCAGCATTTTGCAAGAATATACAACAAAATGGTGCAGGATTCCGAAATGGGACTTACCGAAGCGCAGTCCCAGTCCTTCTTCGGCTCCAGCGGATACACTTTGGGCGAAATTTCCCGCTATATAAGAAACGCTAAAGTTTTATACAGAAAGATAAAAGACAGCAATGGCCCCGCCATAGGTTATGACGAAATTCTTTCCTATATGCTTGCCGTTTCGGGCGAGGACCAAAAGAGCCAGATAGTAATAAAATCTTTTGAGGATATTGTGTCCCTCCAACGCGGAGAGAATATGGACTGGGGCAGCTTCGGTTTCTTCTTCCCGCAGGATCAGGCCGATAAATTTAAATGGATAGCCTACTCCACAATGCAGAGAGCCAAAGAACTTGGTATAAAAGGCGGTTTTAACTTTGCCCTAAAGTCGGCTTATTCCACGGAGCATATAATATCCTCCGCCTTTAAAATTGCCAATATCTGCGACAATAAAAACCTTAAAGGCGCAATTATTTTAGGGCCAAGCAGCGTGTCTTGCACGCCTGCCATAAGGGATAATTTTTACGATATTTTAAGCCACATGCTTGAAATTATGATGATACGCTGCGGCATTATAAATGCCGAAGGCATTAAATTGCCCAGCTCTT
Organism: Elusimicrobiota bacterium; assembly: GCA_023393825.1. Taxonomy (GTDB): domain Bacteria; phylum Elusimicrobiota; class Elusimicrobia; order Elusimicrobiales; family Elusimicrobiaceae; genus Proelusimicrobium. The sequence goes on from JAEXBW010000114.1 coordinate 7,176, forward strand.
ACGTTAAAGTTTTGGGCGACGTGCTTAAATAAGAGGATAATCTGATGAAAAAACTGTTTCTTTTAGCTTTAACGCTTTCCGTTGTCTGCGGCTGTCAAAGGTTTAATATCGGCCCTAAAGGGGAAGGCGAATATGTTATAGGTTCCGCGACGGTGGAATATAAAGCCAATGCAATTTCCGCGATGAAGAAAGAAGCCTTCCGCAAAGCGCAGTACGACGCGCTTGAAAGAGCGGTGCGCGTATTTTTATCCTCCAGCACTTTAATGGAATACCCCGACGCTGTAAAAAAAGATATTTTGGGCAAGCAGGATAATTACATAAGAAACGCTTATGTAAAAACAGCCTACCGCAAGGGCGACAGTTATTATATGGAAGTCCGCACAATGGTGCTGGTAAGCGATTTATCTTTAAAGATGAAAACCATTCAAGACAGTTCTTACATAAAGAAAACAAATATACTTGTTGCCTCGCGCGAAAGCGTGGGCGGGCAGGTTACCATGGACCAGCGCTGCCGTCAGGGAATATACAAAAAACTTAAGGGCTATCCTTATGCTCTGTTTGATGGCGGTAACTTAAGCCAAAATAATTTAGACGATAATACAAGCGTGGTTGATAAAGCAAAAAAAGACGGCGCAAGATTTGTTATTATAGCCGACGCTTCCGCCGACCCGCTTGAAGGCGCAACACAGTTTGCCGCTAACTTTACAACGATGAGAGCGAAAGTAAATCTTAAAGTTGTAGCCGCCAGCAACTACCAGCTTGTGGCGGAAGCGGCGGAAAGCTTTAGTGGGCTTGACGCCGTGCAGGATATAGCCGTGCAAAAGGCTCTTACAGGCGCGTGCGAAAATGCCGCAGGTCAGGTTGCCGAGCAAATTATGAGCGCGGTAAATTCCGCCAAAACATTTAAGTTTACGGTAAATGATGTAAAGACTATTGAACGTTTGGAAAAACTTCAAACAATTTTGCGCACTTTGCCGGAAGTGGAAGAATTCAGCCTTACAAAGTACAATAATTCCAATGCCACTTTTGACGTTCAGGCAAATGTAAAATCCTCAGAGGAGTTTTCCGCCAAAATAATCCGCAAATATTATGCCAACTTCGGTATACAGTCTGTCGGCGCGGATTATGTGGAAATGCAATTTCTGTAATTATGCTTGCTAATATCACCTCGGGCTGTATAAAGGGTATAGAAGGTTTTGTCGTCTCCGTAGAGGTTGATATTTCCGCGGGGCTGCCCACATTTACTCTTGTGGGTCTGCCCGACCAGGAAGTTAAAGAAGCAAAAGACCGTGTGCTTGCCGCCGTAAGAAACAGCGGCTTTGACGCTCCCCTTAAAAAAATCACTATCAACCTTGTCCCTGCGGAAATTAAAAAAGGCGGAACTCATTTTGATTTGCCCATTGCCCTTGGCATACTTGCCGCAAGCGAACAGCTTAGCGCGCACGCTTTGGAAAAACTTAAAGATATTGTTTTTATAGGCGAACTTGGCCTTAACGGTAAAGTGCATTCGTGCGCGGGTGTTTTGCCTATGCTTATATCTCTTAAAAAACTGGGTAAAGACAAAGCCGTTATTCCCGCCGCCAACCTTAACGAAGCCGCCTTTGCGCGCACAAACGGTTTTGGCGCACATAATTTAAAAGAAGTTGTTACAATGCTGGAGGAAGAAGCATCTTTCCCCGTTGCGGCTGAACAAAACGCTATTGATGATTTTAGCGCGGAAGATAACTTTGGGGAAGACTTTAGCGAAGTTAAGGGCCAGCCGCTTGCCAAGCGCGCTTTGGAAATTGCCGCCGCAGGCGGGCATAATGTTCTTTTAATGGGGCCGCCGGGTACGGGCAAAAGTATGCTAGCCAAACGCTTTTCGGGCATATTGCCGCCGCTTACCCACGGTGAGGCTTTGGATATTATGCAGATATATTCCGTCTGCCGCCTGCTGGGCAAAAATAAAACTGTTTTTAAAAGACCGTTTAGGGACCCGCACCACACAATACCGGATATTGCGCTTGTGGGCGGCGGGCAAACGCCCAAACCGGGGGAAGTTTCTTTAGCGCATAACGGCGTTTTATTTTTAGACGAATTTGCGGAATTCAGCCGCAACTCGCTTGAAGTTTTAAGGGAGCCGCTTGAAACTTTTAAAGTAACAATATCACGCGCAAAGGATACATTTACCTTTCCCGCAAAGTTCACTTTAATAGCGGCTATGAACCCCTGCCCGTGCGGCTACCACGGACACAATACCAAAACCTGTAATTGCACACCGTTGCAGATAAGCCGCTATAAAGCAAAAATATCAGGCCCGCTTTTAGACAGAA
>JAEXBW010000055.1 GCA_023393825.1 Elusimicrobiota bacterium
CAAGACGATGACGAGGAAGACGAATACTACCGCTACACCCGTAAATATCTGGAAAATACAATATCGCAAATGCAGGGCGGCGTGGAACTGCAGGAACGCGGCATTGAATATTTGGAAATTTTAAATCCTTCTCTTTTGCTTCCGATATACGGCACAACAATTTCGCTTACGGGGCGCAAAACTTTCGGCCTTAAATATACCTCCAAAAAATATGAAACAAAAGGCACCGTTAACAACAGGGACGAAAGCGGCATAGAATTTGAGCAGGAAATGCAGATGAAAGTGCAGGGCAAAATAAGCGACAGAATTTTTGTTGATATAGACTACGACGACCAACGCGAAGACGCGCAAAACATATCGGTAAGTTATCGCGGTAAAGAGGACGAGGTTGTGCAAAGCGCGGACTTTGGTGATATCAACTTAAGCCTGCCGGGGACGGAATTTGTATCTTACAACAAACAGGTATTCGGCGCAAAAATGCACTTAAAATACGGCGGGGCAAACTTAAGGCTTATCGGCAGTCAAAGCAAGGGCGAAAATAAAACCAAACAATTTAAGGGCGACAGCCAACAGCAAACCGTCAACTTAAAAGATATAAGTTATATCAGACGCAGATATTACGATTTAACCTTTGGCGCGGACCCTGCTTGGACTTATTCCATAGTATCTGGCAGCGAAAAAGTTTATATAGACGACCACACCAACACAGGCTATCAGGAAGCGCTTAAAGTGCAGGACTTAAAGGTCCCCTCCTCCGTCTATCCCGATACGGGCGCGACGGCGGGCTTTAGGCTGCTTACGCGCGGCGTGGACTATGTTGTGGACTATAACAGAAACACAATCCGCTTTGTAAAGAACCTTGGCGAAAGCGATATAGTAGCCATAGATTATACCAACAGCAACGGCCAAAAATTAAGCGACGCGGCTTACGGCGGTATGCCAAAAATTATCAAAACCGCAAGCGACAGGCCGCTGGCGGACTCTAACGAAATCGGCTATAAGCTGGAAGTAAAACGCTTTTACGATATCGGCTCCACGCAAATTACAAAAGACGACGGGCAGGGTAGCTTTATACTTAAACTTTTGGAATCTGACGGCGGGGAGGTTTGTTCCTCGGGCGACAGCCGCCTTTACTGTAAATATTCCGTGGATTACACCCGCGGTATTTTTGAAGTCTTGGGCATTTTTGATGACCCATCAGTATATAATCCCACGCCTATATCGTCAACAAACAGATATTTTTTAATTCAGTATAACTCCACGGTAAAAACTTATTTTCTGGAGCCTGATATAGTTGTCCAGTCGGAAACTGTTAAAATAAACGGCGCGACAATGGGCCGCAATAAAGATTATTATGTTGATTATGCCTCGGGCTATATAACTTTTTATAACGAAAATCTTTTAGGCTCTGGCAGCGTTATTGACGTAACCTATCAGGTTTCCTCTGGCGCCAGCAAGGACGCTTCCCTTTTGGGCGGCAGGTTTAATTACGACTTTACCGATAAAATATCCATAGGTTCCACCATATTAAACGAGGGCGGCTCCAAGCCCAAACGCGTGCCTAAAGTGGGCGACTTGGCAACAAACCTTACCACTACGGAAGCGGACATAAGGGTAAAAGATTTGGAAGTTATGGACGGCGTAAAGTTATCTTTGGGCGCGGAAGCGGCGCAAAGTAAAAAAGACCAAAACCTCTTCGGCTACGCTTTGGTTGATAATATGGACGAAACAAAAGAGTATGTTAAAGGCTCCACTGTTTATAACGACTGGCGCCTTGGCGCAAACCCTACCGCAGGCACCAGCTTTTTTGATTCCGTTAAGTGGGATTCGCAAAGCATACCTTTATTGGAAATTAACCCTAATGCTGCGGCTGGCAAAGACGACTATCAAAATGTGCTTGTTATCAATTACGACTTTACAAAAGTTCCCTCCGCCTATCTGGGCAGTAATGATGAAGTTTCTTTAATTTTTCCCATAAGCAGTTCTGGTACGGACTTTACCGCAAAAACACTTATGGAACTTTCTATGATGGGCGAACTTAACGGGCCGGAGATGAATATCTCCTTTGGTACTTTTGACGAACGCTCGGATAATTATAACTACCTCCCAACGGGTTTTGCGGAAGAAGATGTCTTTCCCACGTGCAGCAAATATTACGGCACATCCGCCAGCCGCAATGTGCCGAAAACGGAAGACTTAACCTGCCGCGGAGGAATAACGTCATCGCAGGATGTCGGCTGGCTGTTTGTTAACCCCGACGGCTCTTACCAGCGTTATAATCCTTTTGCAAACAATACTTACAATAAAGAAAGTCAGCCTAACGGCAGGGTGGATACGCAGGATTTAAACGATAACGGCATCTTAGACAGCGAGGATTCCACCTCCGGCGCAAGCTTCGGCTTTGCCGCGGCCGACCCTTACGGCGCGGGCGCAATTATTAATGACCCCGCTCAAACAGGCTTGGAAAACAATATAATCAACTTTAGCGGGTGGAAGCAGTTCCGCCGCGACGTAAACTTTGTTGACGCTCTTAATCCTACCAGATGGACCTCAATCAAACAAATGCGCATAACGCTTAAAAGGCGCGCTGGCGGCAATGACAAAGGAACAATTAAAATTGCTAACCTTGCGGTTTCGGGCAACACGTGGAAGGCGGTGGACGATACTTACAAAAAAGTAGTTTCGCCCTACGGCATTAACAATATTGATAACCCCGACTATAAACCTATCTTTAACGATAATGGCGATGGCGGAATGGTGTTCCGCACTTTGTACGGCTCGGTAAACGAACTCCGTTCTTCCTCCAGCCAAAATAATATACAGGAACAGTCTTTAGCTTTAAAATACGATTTTTCGCAGGATTCCACCATAACGGATTTGAATGTTCAGCGCAGCTTTAGCGCGATGGATTTTTCTCAACACAAACAATTCCGCTTTCTGCTTTACAACAACGGCAATATAGACGCGGATACAAAATTTTATATTCGCTTAGAGTCCGACACAAACAATTACAGCGAGGTGGAAATACCTTTAGATTTTAAAACCGCGTGGCATCTTTACAGCCTTAAGCTTATTGATACCGACGGCGATAATATCCCTAACAGGTGGGAAAATGCCTCCGCCTACCCTGCCGTTGTGGATAATCTTGGCAGCGTAAACTTTAAGCGTATATCTTCCGTAAAAGTAGGGTTAAGGACAAGCAATCCCGCCGCAAAGGGAGAGGTTTGGCTTGATGACATTTTCTTGGCGGAATCCGTAGTTTCCGTCGGCAATGCTTATATGGGCGAGGCAAAGGTTGATGTTGATAATTGGTTTGAAGTCAGCGGTAAAGTTAAATATATGGACGATAAATTTCAAACCCCCGTTACCGCCGCCACCAATCAAAAATTTACCGAGCAAAATTACGCCTTAAAAATTAAGAGGATAAAAGACCTGCCCGTAACGGCCACTTATTATAAATCAAACATAACCACGCCCGACGTGCTAAACTCCGCCAACAACACCATAAGCGTGTTGGACCAAGGCGAGGTAACCAAAGATAAAGGCACGCTTAAGGCGGAATATATAGGCGCGGCAATGCCGCGCATCGCGGCCGAATACGCGTTTGAAAACGCCGATTATCAAAAATTAAAACGCAGCGATAATAAACAAACTTACGCGGTTAATATGGATTATAATTCCACTACTCCCGCTTCTTTTATAAAGACGGTAAATGCAAACAGCTCTCTTAAAAACAGCAAGATAAATTATAATGACCAAACCATAATACAAAACTCCAAAACCTATTACGATACCGACGAGCAAACGCAAAGTTATGGTTTCAAACTGGCATTGCAGCCGTGGGACGGAGCCTCTTTAGTGCCAAGTTACAGCCTTGCCATGGTAGACGAAGAAAGGCACGCTTACGACACTTCTCTCTTGGCGTTTCAAAACAAAAAATATTCAAAATCCGCCAATCAGCAGGTGGGTATTACGGGCGCGTTTAGGGTAAATAAATGGCTTGCGCCTACCGCCAGTTATACTATAAGAACTAACGAAACAAATAACCTTTCCCCGTTAACTTACAGCACTTACCAAGGCCCTACAAAAGTAACTTACGATTTTGATATAGGCGAAGTAAAAAGTATAGACCGCAGCGCGGAAGGCAATGTGGCGCTAAGCTTAAACGGTAAAGAAATTTTTAATAAATCAAAACTGATGGCGGGCTTTACGCTGTCTGGCGCATATAAAATGCAGGACGGCGACACGTGGGCAAATGTTAAAGATTCTTATAATTCCTTAGACGAGATTTGGATAAGAAACTCGCTCGGCGTTAAAGCGCCTTATACATACAGAAGCAACCTTACTTTGCGCGATACTTACACAGCCTCTATGCGCTGGGTTCCGTTTAGGGAATACTCTTTTGACGGACGCTTAAGCCCGCTTAAAAAAATTACCATAAGCAATAATTTTTCCAAAGCATATCAAACCAGCGAAGACACAGGCTCTATGTATAAAACAGAAACCACCACCCTGCCCGACCTTGTGCTTAATATGGACGAACTGGAAAAATTTGTAAGCGACAGCAACGGTTATTTTACCAATGTAAGCACCAAACTTAAGTACAGTTTTGTAAGCAGCGATATTATCGGCACGAAAGAAAAAGATACAACCGCTTACGGCGGGGATTTGCGCTTTATGTTTATTAACTATTTTGATACTACATTTACTTATACCGAGCAGAAACTTACACAAACAGACAGTGTTGCCCACGCCCCGCTGGAAGATTATTTACGCAGGGATTTTTCCGGCCAGACTTCATTTATGTACGGCCGCTTAAGGTTTACGCCTAAGGTAAATTATATTTACGATATTAAGACGGAAAAAGATGATATTTTAACCAGCCGTGTGGAAGAAATTGTCCCCAGTCTTAACCTTAGGGCGGACTTTAATTTGCCATACGGTATAAAAATACCTTTTATAACGCGTCATTACCTTATGACCAACCGCATAATATGGAACAGTAATGTAAGCTTTTCGCGCAGGCGTTCTTTTACCGTGTCGGAAAATAGGGATTTACTTACGGCTTCCACAAGTGTGGATTATGAAATATCAAAAAATATCCGCCTTACCTTAAGCGCGGGATATGAAAAGTTTAAGCATATTTACCTGCCGGAAGAATCCTACACCGCTTATAACGCAGGCACATTGCTTACGATACAATTTTAACGGAAAATTTATGGCTTGGCTTTGGAAGATAAAAAACTTTTTGCTGTATATTTTTTTGCCGCGCACCTGCTTTTGTTGCGGCGCGGATTTGCCGCGGAAAGATGTCGGACCGCTTTGCCAAACCTGCAAAACGGATTTAACTCCGCTTGATAATGTGTTAACTTGCCGCCGCTGCGGCCTGCCATTGCCCGACGGCGGGGCGCATTGTTATAACTGCCGCGGCAGCAAAGCGGCAAAATATAAATGCTCGATGATACGCTCTTCTTTAAAATTTACTCCCGCGTCGCGCGCGCTTGTTCACGCGCTTAAATATCAAAAGTATATTCAGGCGGCTGATTTTTTTGTGCCGTTCCTTTACAAAACTTACCTTAAAAACCCCGAGTATATGGAGGCGGATTATATCGTCCCCGTGCCTATACACACAAGCAGGCTTAAACAGAGGGGTTTTAACCAGTCAATGCTGCTTGCCAAAGGCCTTAGCGCGCGCTGCGGCGTGCCTTGCGCGGAGCTGGTTATAAGAACCAAAAAAACAAAAAGCCAAACATCTCTGGGTAGAGAAGAAAGGCTTAATAATGTTCAGTCCGCTTTTGCTTGCGCCGACGCGGCTTTAGTTAAAAGAAAAGCAATTATTTTGATAGATGATGTTTGCACAACGGGCGCAACTTTGGAAGAATGTGCCAAAGTTCTTAAAGCGGCAGGCGCGCGCGAAGTGCTTGCGCTTACCGCCCTTAGGGAATAATTTTATTTTTTTATTGCGTAGTTTATAGCTTCAAGCATACCGCTTTCATCGGCGGTGTTTTGCGCGGCAATATCAAAGGCGGTGCCGTGCGTGGGGGACACGCGTAAAAACTTAAGCCCTGCAGTTATATGCACGGGCGGCAGCTTGGCGGCAAGCTTAAGGCCTGTTAAGGCCGCGTCGTGATACATAAAAAGAATACCTTTAAATTTGCCTTCTAAATGTTTCTTCCACAGCGCGTCATTGGGCCACGGCCCGCTTACATTATAACCCTGCGCGGTAAGTTGTTTTACGGCGGGGGAAATGGTTTTAATTTCCTCATCGCCAAGTTTGCCGCCGTCGCCCGCGTGCGGGTTTAAGGCCGCAATGCCTATGGGCGCGGTTTTGCCTAAAACATCTGCAAATATTTTTGCGGCTTTTATAATTTTTTCTTTTGTTATGGCTTTGCTTAAATCTTTAATTTTGTAATGCTCGGTTACAAGCGCGCAATTTATTTTGCCGCTGTTAAACATCATCAGCGCGCCAGTTTCCTTTGCGCGCGCGCGCAAATATTCCGTATGCCCCGTAAAGTTAACGCCCGCTTTGGCCCAAGCTTCTTTTGAAAGCGGCGCGGTTACAAGCGCGTCAGCTTCTTTGTGCAACATCATATCAACGGCAAGTTTTAAGGCTTTAAAAGATATATCCCCGCCATAAGCGCAGGGCTTTGGCGTTGAAGGTTTTTTAAATTTACTTTTAACGGGTATTAACGCGCCCATAGCGTTTTGCCAGCCTGCGGCAATAAGGCTTTGCTCTTCCCCTATAACGGTAAAGCGCACGCCTTTTACCTTAACTTTTTTTAAAGCTTTAACAAGCACCTGCGGGCCTATGCCCAGCGGGTCGCCCACCGTAATTATAATGTGTTTTGTGTTCATAAATTAAAAAGGCGGGTTATTTTATTAACCCGCCTTTAAGTTAAAACTTATTTATTTTTTTGCCGCAGGAGCAGGGGCAGGTTTTTGCGCCGCGTCCGCTTTTGCTGCGGGGGCAGGCGTCTGATAATCAAACTTTATCAGCACCTTAATATCTGCTTTTTCTTTAATAGATTGCAGATAATCACCCATTGCTTTTTGCATTTCCACGGCGGAAAGGTACTGGCCCAATTCGCCTTCTATCTGGGAAAGTGCGACTTCCTGACGGGCCTTCTTTTCGTTAACTCTTATAACGTAAAAGCCGAAGTCCGTTTTAACGGGGTCGCTGATTTCTCCTACGGGAGTGCTAAATACTTTTTCGTCAAAATCTTTCGGCATTACGCCGCGTACAAGTATAACTTCCCCGCCGCTGGCCAAGGCGGATTTATCGTCGGAATACTGCTCGATAGCTTTAAGGAAAGTAATTTTATTATCCTTAATCTGTTTTTTAATGTCTTTAGCCTGATTTTCTTTATCTTTCAAAGCGGCGGCTGATAAGCCTTTGTCCGCTTTGATAAAGATGGGGGAAATTTTAATTTGCTCCGCCGTAAGCTGGTTTAACTTTGCGGCAAGCGGGATTGCGGCTTCCAGTCTTTCTTTGGGCAGTTTTTCGTAGTCTTTGGTGTTGCCTTTCATAATAAGCTGTACGTCGTCAAAAAGCTGCTTTACATCTTCTTTGGAAGGCTGTTTGGCTTTTGCTTTTACGGCGGCGTCAACCGCTTTTCTTACGGCAAGCTGGTCTTTAATTCTGTCTTCAAACTGTTTATAGGTTAAGCCTTCTTTTTTAAGTTCGTCGTTAAAGGCTTTTTCTATTTGTTTATTGTCGGTTATTTTTTTGCCTTCGGCGTCAACGGAAAAGCGGGTTTTAACCTCGTTTATTCCTTGGGCGACTTCGGTATCTTTAACCTTAATACCCTGTTCTTTTGCGGCTTGTATAAGAAGTTCGTCCGTAATCATTTGGTTTAAAACTTCTTCGCCTAAAGCGGTTACATTATCCTGCTTTTGTAAAAGCTGGGGCGCGTTCTTTTTATATTGTTCAAGGACTGATTGTTTAAGCTTTTCGTAGTCGGAACTTAAAATAGCTTTTCCGTTTACGGTAGCTACCGTGGAATCCATAACTTTAGCGCCTGCAAAACTTGCGGCTATTAAAAACAGCGCTGCAAACGCAATACTTTTATTTAACTTCATTCTTAACCTCCACGCCGTATTTATCTTTTAAAGAATTTAAATAGGCGTCCATTTTTTGTCCTTCTAAAATTTGGTAAATCCTGTCTTTTGCCTGCGCGTAAGACAAGTTTTCCTCTTTCACTTTCATTATTATATGAAATCCTTGCGGCGTTTTAATAAAACCCTGCACTTGCCCCGCGGGAACATTGGCTGCAGGCACTTCTATCTGCTGCATATATTCACCGGGGATAAACGGCGGCAGGCGGCCCCCGTCATTTTTGGTCTGCGGGTCTATAGAATAGCGTTGGGCCGCGGTTGCAAATGCGGCGGGGGAATGTATCCCTTTAACCGCGCGAAGCACGGTGTCGGCTTCCTGCGGGTCCGCCAGTAAAATGTGCATAAGATAAATTTGATAGGGGTGCTGTTTGTAGTATGCCTGCGCTTCTTTTTCCGTTACGGTAAGGGTGCCGTCTTGCGCAAGTTTTTCTTTTAACATACGTCTTAAAGCAAATTCTTTTGCCTGTCTTAAGCTGCGGGCCTGCTCTCTTTTAATGGCGTCAATTTCGTTTTGGTATTCGGGCGAGGCTTCTATGCCCATATCACGCGCGGCGACGGATAAAAGCCTTTCGTTTATCATAAAACCCAAAAAGTTTTCTTTGCCTGAGGGCGTGGTTAAGTACTGCGTAAAATCTTTGTCTAAGGTTTGGGCTTTTTCGTCCAGGTCTTCTTGCGTTATCGGGTATCCGCCCACCTTTGCCAACACGACTGAAGATGGCGCGGGTTCTTTTTGCGCGCATGCGGTAAAGCAGATTGCGGACAAGGCTGTAATAAGCAGTTTCTTCATAAGTAAAGTTTAGCAGTTTATTGGCGCGGCGGGCAAGATATCTTAATGTTTTATTGCTGTTTTTGTATAGAGATAAGCGGCGCAATGCCTTCCAACAAAAATCTTGCCGCTTCTATGGGGTTTTGATTGCGGTGGTATATTCTAAGTCCGTCGCCGTTTGGCGCAGGGATAAACTTTAGCGAACTTTTAAATTTATTCAGTAATGCGCTGATAGTATCTGCGGAGATTGCAAAGCCGCGTATAAAAAAGAATTCCGTATAATTATCTCCGCTTTCTATGTGGCGTATATTAAGGCTGCCCGCATCGGCGGAAAGCTGCAAAACGTTAACAAGGTTTTTAAGCTCTTGCGGTGCGGGGCCGCTTAAGTCTTCCAATTTAGAAAGCAGAACTCTTTTTTGGTCCTTATCGGCGGACATAAGTTCTTTATAATAGCGCAAACGCTCGCTGTCGTTGGGCAGATAGTCGGGCGGGATATAGGCCGCAATGCGCAAATTGGTTGTGGCAAAAAGCTTCTTTTCCACCACTTCACCCTTAAGTTTTTTAACTTCGGCCGATACTAAATCGCAATAAAGCGCAAGGCCGACTTCGTTTACATAACCGTGCTGGCGTATGCCCAAAAGTTCGCCGCCGCCCCTTATTTCCAAATCCCTTAAAGCAAGTTTAAACCCGCTGCCAAGCTCGCTAAATTCCATTAAGGCGGAAAGGCGTTTTTTGGCGTCTTCGGTAGTATCTTTTTCCGCCGTTTTTATTCTGCCGAAGAATGAGTTGACGGAATAATCCTGCTCTTTCTTTTTAAACAGCCAGTCGGGGTGCAAAAGATAGCAGTAAGCTTTTGTGTTGCCGCGCCCTATTCTGCCGCGTAATTGATAAAGTTGTGCAAGGCCAAAGTCTTGCGCGTTTTCCACAATAAGCGTGTTGGCATTGGTAACGTCCAAGCCCGATTCTATTATTGTGGAGGCTAAAAGCACGTCGTATTTTTTATTATAAAAATCCCAAAGGGTGGTTTCCAGCTCGCGCTCGTCCAGCTGCCCGTGGGCCATACAGATGCGCGCTTCGGGCAATAACTGCTGAAGGCGTATAAGTTTTTCCTTCATACTTTCTACCCTGTTATAAAGGTAAAAAACCTGCCCGCCTCTGCCAATTTCCTCGCGCACGGCAAGCGCCACAATATCGTCGCTGTAAGGCATAAGACGTGTTTTAATTGGCATGCGGCCCTGCGGCGGAGTTTCTATAACGGACATATCGCGCAGGCTTGAAAGTGATTGGTTTAAAGTTCTGGGTATCGGCGTGGCGGAAAGCATTAAAGTATGTACGCCTAAAGATTTTGCTTTTATTTTTTCTTTCTGTTTTACGCCAAAGCGGTGTTCCTCGTCTATAATACAAAGGCCGAGGTTTTTAAATTCAATATCTTTTGAAAGTAATCTGTGCGTGCCTACGGCAATATCAACAAGGCCTTTTTTTATGTCTGCCACTATCGGCTTTTGCTCTTTTTTGGTTTGGAAGCGGCTTAACATTTCCACCCGCACGGGAAAGCCTGATAAGCGTGATTTGAAAGTTTTAAAATGTTGCGCGGCTAAAACTGTCGTCGGTACCAGTACCAAAACCTGCCTGCCGCTTAGCGCGGCCTTAAGCGCGGCGCGCATTGCCACTTCCGTCTTGCCAAAGCCGACATCGCCTATCAACACGCGGTCCATTGCTCTTTCCTGCGTTATATCAAGCAGAATTTCCGCTATGGCTTTTGTTTGGTCTTCCGTCTGCTCGTAGGGGAAGGAATCTGCAAATTCCCTTTCCAATCTGTCGTCGCCAAGAAGGACGGCGGCTTTGTTGGCTTGACGCAAGGCTTCCAACTTTAAAATTTCTTTTGCGGTTTTTTGCGCGTCTTCTTTTACGCGTTTTTTAACTTCTTTCCATGTATTGCCGCTTAGGGAGGATATGCGCGGAGCTTTGCCTTTAATGCCTATGTACTTTTGTATTTTTTTAAAGTCGCTTATGGGGACGTAAAGCTTCTCGCCGCGTTTAAACTCTATTATCAGGCAGTCAACTGGTATGCCGTCATTTTCCAAAGTTTCAAGGCCTATGTAGCGGCCTATGCCGTGCTCTTGGTGGACGATATAATCACCCGCCTCCAACTCTTTAAAGCGGACGTGTTTTGCCTGCGTGCTGTCAAATTTGCGCACAAGGGCGGAAGAGCGGTAATTTCTGTTTAATACTTCGCCCGAGGTTATAAAAGCAAATTTTTCCGACGGGTTATAAAAGCCCTGCCTTAAAGAATTTATAACCATAGGCAAATTTTTAAGATTAGGATAGTCGTTAAAAACATCTTGCAATCTGTCCAGTTCGCCGCGGTTAAGGCAGAAGAAAGTTATATCGTAATTTTCTTTTTTAAGGCGGCCTGTTTCCGTATTAAAAAGGCTTAAATCCCCGTTAAAACTTATATTGGGGCGAAGGTTTGCGTCTTCGGCATTTTGCGCGGCAAAGGGGGATATTACTGTTATTTCTCCCTCAAAATCTGCAAGGTTTTCTTCCTGCGGGTTATCAAGGAAAATGTCAAAATTTTTGGTCCAGTTTTTAAGCAGGGAAAGTTCATCATCGTATTTTACGGGGATTATTGCTACTTCGCTTAAATTGGTTTTGGTGTTTTGCGTTTCCAAATCAAAAAGGGAAAGCGTTGTTATGGTGTTGCCGCTAAAGTAAATTCTGCACGGCAGGGCGGAGTTGATGGGGAATATATCCACAACGGAGCCGCGCACGGCGTACTGCGCGGGCTTTTCCGTAAAGTCATTTCTCTCGTAGCCTGCGGCTTCAAGGGAGGAAAGTAAATCCGCGCGGGTAATTGTTTGCGCTATTTTTATTGTGGTTATTCTGCTTAAAAAATCTTTTTTCCCCGGCAGGGCAATTTGCGCATTGGCGTAAGTTGTGGCCGCTAAAACGGAGCTTTGGCAGCTTGCCATATCGTAGAGGGCGGAGTAGAGCGAAAATTTATCTTCCCCAATAATAACGGGTGTAACGGGGCCGTTTTGCGGGCAGAAGGTTTTAAGCGCGGCGGAAAAGTCTTCCAACTCGTCTTCGTTTTTGCAGACAAAAAGGCAACGCCCGCCTTTTTGTTTTATATGGGTGTATATAAAAAAAGCAGCGGCTGAAGTATTGGGTAGGCCTGTAATAATCTGCATAATAAAACTTCTTTTACTTATTTAAAAGCGCGGCGCGCTAAAACAACGCCGCGCGTAAAACTGTTAGAACGAAACGGGTTCCGTCCCTTTTTTAAATGCTTCCAAAAATTTCTTTCTGTCCGTGGGTGTGGCAAGCTTGCCTGTTTCGGGGTTGATAAAAGCAAAAGAGATACCTTCAGGCACAGCAAAATCGGTAACGGGTTCGTCTTTTAGAATATCCTGCATAATATCGGCCCACCAGTGCGCCACGGTGCCGCCGCCCGTCCAGTTGCCCGCTTTTTGGGAGGTATCATCATCGTAACCCATCCAAGCGGCCGCCGCTATATTGGGCGTCATACCTATAAACCACATATCTCTGTGATTTTGGGAGGTACCCGTTTTACCCGCCACGGGGCGGTTTAAAATGCGCGCCGCGCCGCCTGTGCCGCGCTGAACAACGCCTTTCATCATATTAATAAGCAGGAAGGAATCCTGCGGGGAAAATTCTGCCTTTTCTTCGGGTATATGCTGCTCAAGTACGCGTCCGTTTTGGTCTTCCACGCGCTCTATTGCATAGTCTTCCGTGCGGATACCGTTGTTGGCAAAAGTGGCAAGGCCGTTAAGGTGCTCCTGCATTGTTACCACGGAAACGCCCAAAGATAAAGCGGGTGCGTTTGGCAGTTCTGACTTAAGGCCCGCACGTCTTGAAACGTCAATAGTATTTGGTATGCCCACGGCGTCAATAAGGTTTACCGCCACAAGGTTTTTGGAAAGTTCCAAACCCCTGCGCAATGTTACCAAACCCGATGACTTTCCGCCGTAGTTCTTTGGCGCCCAAACGTCAAAATCTTTACCGTACATAAAGGACTGGGAGGCAAGATCCAAAGAATATTGGTCTTTGGCTTCGTCAAACACTTTCCAGTTTTTGCCGTCGTAGTAAAAGACCATTTCCAAATCTTTAATAAGGGAGGCGGGGGTATAACCCTTTTCTAAAGCGGCCATCCAAACATAAGGTTTAAATGAGGAGCCGGGCTGGCGTTTGGCCTGCGTGGCGCGGTTAAAGCGGGATTCTTCGTAATCTCTGCCGCCTACCATAACGCGAATTGCGCCTGTTTTAACGTCGCGCGCCAAAAACGCGCCTTGCAGTTGCGGATATTCCTGCTGTTCCTTTTTTTCTTCCTGCGGCTGTTCTTCGTCTTGCGGGCCTTCTTCCGTTTCTTCTTCCGCAATTTCTTCGTCAACCACTTCTATACCTAAATTTTTGGCTATTTTAATATCGTATTCGTGCAGGCGGTCATTCATAATTTTTTCCGCCGCGGCTTGTTCTTCTATATCAATGGTTGTGTAAATATTAAGGCCGCTTTTCCAAAAGGCTTCTACGCCGTATTTAGGCTCTAAAATACGCCTTATATATTCAATAAAATAAAGGCCGGGGCGCGAACCGAAGGCTTTGCGTTTGGGCATGGGTTCTTTTTTGGCGGCAACGGCTTCTTCCGCCGTGATAAAACCCATTTCCTGCATAGAGTTTAACACCAAGGCGCGCCTTGTTTTGGCAAGTTGCGGGCTGTTAAAAGGGTTGTAGCGGCTGGGCAGGGGGATAATGCCTACCAACATTGCGCTTTCGCCCAAGGTAAGGTCGTTTAAATCTTTATCAAAATACTTTTTTGCGGCGGCTTTAACGCCGTAAGCGCCTTCGCCCAAGTAAATTTGGTTAAGGTAAAGCTGTAAAATTTCCTGCTTGCTAAACGCGTGTTCTATTTGCACGGCAAGGAAGATTTCCCTTATTTTCCTTATAATCTTTTTTTCGTTTGTTAAAAATATACCGCGGGAAAGCTGTTGGGTTACCGTAGAGCCGCCCTGCGCCGCTTTGCCCATAACAATATCGCTTATAAGCGCGCGGAATATGCCTTTAACGGAAAAGCCCGCATGGTTAAAAAAGTTCCTATCTTCCATAGATATTACCGCGTTTTGTATATCTACGGGTATTTCCTCCAGCGGGACAAGCTGGCGCTTTTCTACGGAAAATTCATATATAAGGTTATTATGCCTGTCAAAAACCTTGGTGGTAACGGAGGGGGAATATTCTTCCAGCTCGTATACGGGCGGCATACCCGAAAAGATGTAGTAAGTTACCGCGGCCGCACCCAAGATGATAAAAGCGGCAACGGCCGTAAAGGAGAAAATGAAAAATTTGGACTTTAATATATTCATAGCTAAATTATATCAATTATGAGGGGGGATTAAAAACAACTCTAAAATTAGTAGAATTAGTATATGGCCATTTATAAAAAGCATCAATGCGGGGTTTCCTGCTGTCTGGAGAATAAGGACTTATATAAGATTACTCAAGACAGTGAGAAAGGACTCTTTTGTGATGTAGCCGATTCCCCGAAATATGCCTGCGTTTACCTGCTTGACGGCAAGAGTAAATGCGCTTTTGTTTATGGCTGCCACGGCGATTTTTGCCCCTCTTTTAAGAAAGACTTACTTGGCAGTTCCGTACATAAGACCGCTCACGATAAAGCTTTTGAAGGCCGTAAAGTGATATATGAATGGTTCTTTGGGGAAGAAAAAACAGCCTTCTATCAAACAACACTTATCCCTTTACAAGACAACGACGGCAATACCCAAAGTGTTTTGGGTTTTGTAACCGCTTTAGACGAGTCCCGCGCTTTTATTAACAAAGATTTTGCGGTTGCCGACGACGCGGACAGAGGTTTCGTCCGCCTGATGATAAACGCAAGGGAAGAAGAAAAACGCCAAATATCACGCGCGCTTCATGACGAAATAGGCACGGCGGCTGTTATGATAAATTCCCTTTTAGGTATATTGAAGGAAGACATAAAAGAAGGTAAACAAAGTGCGGCACTTGAAAATATAAAGAATGTTGAAGAAGCGGTGGAAGGTTCATTATCCAGAATCAAAAAAGTTATTATAAACCTCCGCCCGCCGCAAATTACGGAAGTAGGTTTAAACTCCGCCGTCAAAGAACTTTTAGATAATATGGAAGGCAGCGTTCCGCTTGCGTTTGACTATAAATATAACATAGCGGAAGACACAAAAATGTCGGAAAACGTAAAAATTACGCTTTACAGAATTGTGCAGGAATCCTTAAGTAATGCCGTAAAGCACGCTAAAGCCAAAAACTTTAAAATAATTTTTACGGAGGACGATTCTGACATATTTTTAACTGTTCAGGACGACGGTATCGGGTATCCCAAAGGCGGACATAAAGGCACAAACAAACTGGGTATACGCGGTATGAAAGAGAGCGTAACAAATTTAGGTGGCACAATAAGTATAGAGGGCGTTAAAGGAAAAGGCACAACAATTTCCGTTATCTGCCCCAAAATATCCTATGCGAGGAAAATATGATAAAGATTGTAATGGCCGACGACCATATAATGGTACGCAGCGGCATACGTTCAGTGCTTGAGAGAAAAGACAAAGATATGCAGGTTGTTGAGGAGTTTTCAAACGGTAAGGAATTGCTGGAATACGCAAAAAATAATGACGCGGATGTATATTTGGTAGATATTTCCATGCCGCTTTTAAACGGTATAGAAGCTACGCAAAAACTCCTTAAAATTAAACCTGAAGCTAAAGTTATAATACTAAGCATGTACGATGACAGAATTTCAGTTGAAAAAGCTATGAAAGCCGGCGCAAAAGGCTTTGTTGTAAAAGTATCCACCGTGGACGAAATTGTGGAAGCCATAAAGGAAGTAAGCAAAGACAGATTCTTCCTTTGCTCCCGCGTTTCAAAATATGTTGTGCAGGGCTTTTTAGACAAAACATCGGGCAAAAAACCCAAAGGCTCTTTAACGCCTAAAGAAAGAGAAATTTTGCAGTTGATAGCCGAAGGCTACAGCAGCAAAAAGATAGCGGCGGAATTTGGTCTTTCACTTAACACAATTCACGTCCATAGAAACAATATTATGCGTAAACTTAAAATACACAAACAGGCCGAACTTATAAGATACGCACTTAAAGAAGGAATAGCGCATATATAATGAGGATTATCGCAGGCACAGCCAGGGGACGTAAGTTAATTTCAGTCTCCAAAAATTTGCCGGTAAAGCCGATTTCCGACAGGATTAAACAGTCCGTGTTTGATATTATACGCCCGCGCATACCCGCGGCTATAATGCTGGATTTATTTTCAGGCACGGGCAATGTTTCCATGGAAGCGCTTTCCCGCGGGGCTTTAAAAGCCGTTATGGTTGATAAAGAACCCGCCTGTCTTAAAGCCGCCACTCGCAATTTGCAACATTTGGGATTTGAAGACAGAGGTAAAGTTTTAAAAGGTGATTTACTTAAAGACCTTAAATGGCTGGGCGCATACAGCGGTGCGGATAAGTACGACATTATTTTTATGGGGCCGCCTTACAGAGATATCAAAAATATCCCTTTAAGCTTTAGCGGCCCCGTTCTTGCTTCCGTCGCAAAAGCGCAGCTTTTGGCAAAAGACGGCATTATAGTTTTGCAGCATCATAAAAACGAAACTTTTGAAGTCCCCTCCCCGCTTGAAGTTTACCGCGAGGAGAAATACGGTGATACTTTAGTCCATTTTTTAAGGCATAAAGCCGATGATACCAAATAACGAGAGAGAGCTTAATTATTCCAAAGTAAAGACTTACAGGGACTGCCCTTACCTTTTTAAACTTAAATATGTTGAAGGCAAAAGGGAAGGTTTAAGTCCCGCCACCTCTCTGGGCGTTTCCATACACCGTACGCTTGAAGAATACCACGCAAACAGCAATGACCCCAGCGAACTTTTAAAATACTATAACCGCTGCTGGCTTGGCGCGGGTTATTCCGGCGCGGCGGAGCAAATGGAATATTATCTTAAAGGCCGCAATATGCTTGAAGTTTACGAGCAGAATGAATATTCCCGCAACACAACCGTATCCGCAACCGAAAGGGAATTTATTTTTGTTTACGAAGGTTGGACATTCCGCGGCAAAATAGACCGCATAGATAAATACGAAGACGGCTCCTGGGAAGTTATTGACTATAAAACAGATGCCGCCTTAGACGATAATTTTGATATTAAATCTTCCCTTCAGCTTGGCATTTACAGCATTGGCGCGCGCCGCGCGTGGAATATGCAAAAAGGAAAAGTTACCATACACTTTGTAACTTTAGATAAAAAAATCTCCGCAGATTTTACCTGCTTTGACGAACAGCAAATTTTAAATACCTTTATAGAAGCGGGCAAGAAAATAGAAAATATGGAATATGACCCTAACACGGAACATTGCCCTCTTTGCCTTATGAATAACCGTTGCCCGTTCAGCTCCGTTAAGAAAGAAGAAGAGGAGGAAAAATGAAGAAGACTTCCTTTATAGCAGGTTTATCTTTGGGTATTTTAGCCTGCCTCGCGGTGTGCATGGTTGCGGGTTATTTTATGTACGAAAATTTTTTAACGCAGCAGGCGCAGCTGCAAAAGCAAATGCAGGCGCAGCAACAGGCGCCGCAAACTCTTAAAACCGTGCAGCAAACCCCCGCACAGCCGCAAACCCCGCAGGATATTCTTGCCGCTTTGGATAAAATTATAGAGCAAAAGCCAAACGACGTAAATGCCTATCTTCAAAAGGCTGATATGCTGGCGCAAATGGGGGATTATCAAAACGCTTTGGCAATGTACAATGTGGCCTTAGGTTTAAACCCTTCCGACGCGCGCGCCTATTTAAACCGCTCTGTAATAAAAATGATGACGGGTGATTATGAAGGCGCGGCGAAAGACTTAAATTCCGCCATAGCAGTTAACCCCGAACTGGCAAAAGCTTATTATAACCGCGGCGTGGCAAACGCAAATATGATGCAGCTTAATAATGCTTTAAAAGATTTTTCAAAAGCTATGGATTTGTTTGCAAAGCAGGGGGATAAACTTTCCTACCAAGACGCGGCAAAAGCTTTAAATACCGTCAATAACTTTGCAAAAGCGGGCGGCGCAAACCCGCGCGCCAAACAGGACGCAATACGCAAACAGGCAAAAGAACTTTCCGTAAAAAGTGATGACAGCGCGTCAAAAAATTACAAAAGCGCGCTTACCGCAAGCCTTAGTAGCGCGGACGCAAAAAGCGCTTTGGAAAAATTTAAAGCTTCCTCCGTTAATATGGACGGCTCTGTTAATTTTGCGGATTTAGGTTCCTCTATAAATCAGGCTGCAAAATCTATGCAGGATAAGCAATCCAATGCCCCCAAAACTACTTTGGATTACAGGGCGGACGCGCAAAAAGCTTTGGCAAAGGGCGATTATAAAGGCGCAAAAGAAGCGCTTGATAAAGCCATAGAACTTAACCCTAAAGACAGTGATTTATACACGCAGCGCGCAATGGCAAATGCGCAGTTGCAGGATTATTCTTCCGCCATGCAGGATTATGACTCCGCTATTGCCGCCGACCCCAAAAATGCAAAATCTTTTATGGATAGAGCGCGTTTAAAATCTCTTATGGGAGATAACAAAGGAGCATTGAAGGATTTAGACACAGCAAAAGATTTATACGGCGAGCAGGGCAATAAAAAAGGTCGGACGGACGCCGATAATATGGCAAATACTCTTACGGGTAAAAATGTCCGCACGACAAAGAATGATACGGAAGCGCAACGCCTGTTAAAGGAAGGCACAAATGAATATAATAAAGGCAATTACGGTGATGCTTTAACAAAATTTAACCAGCTTATATCGCGCCAGCCCGACGTGCCGGAACTTTATTATAACCGCGCTATTACCAACGCGGCTATGGGCAACAGCGATGCCGCATTAAAAGATTACAATGCCGCCATTCGCAAAAACCCCGCAATGCCCGACGCTTATATAGGCGCGGCTAATATTTATATGCAAAATAAAGACATGGGTAAGGCAAAAGAATATGTAGAAAAAGCCCTCGCCATAAACCCCGATAACTCTAAAGCTTACACAATGCAGGGAATGCTTTCCGCCAACGACAATAAACTGCCTGAAGCTTTAAACAGTTTTAACAAAGCTATAGAAAAAGACCCCGAAGACGCCGCCGCGCATCTTTACCGCGGAATAACGCAGGCCCAGCAGGGCGGTTTGGATAAAGGTTTGCAGGATGTAGCCGTGGCAAAGCAGCTTGCCGCCGCGCAAAATAACGCGCAACTGCTTAAAGAAGCGCAAAAGTATGAAGATATGATTAAACAAGCGCAGCAGGGCGGGCAATAAAATTTAAAAAAGAGGTTTTAAAACCTCTTTTTTTATGACTTCCTCTTAAGTTGTTAGAGGAAAATTCTTGTAAAAAAGATAAAATGTAAATAATGATTGACGAGCTTTTTAATAAATTCTCCGCCGGCAGGCAACCCACGCAAGACGACTTTCACGCGGGCAAAATGTTCCTGCTGCTGCAAGACCCCTTCGGTATGTGGTGCAGCTACCACGCCCCCAAAGAAGCCGCTGTTGAAGAACCTAACCTTTACGAAAATCTGCGCGGCAAAACTGACAGAAACACGCGCGACGTTTGGATACACCAGCATTGTAAAACCACTGTTTTAATATCTGCTTCCAACGACGAAGACCGCTTTAAAAAAACACTTAGCGCAATGGCGGAAGGCGTTGACGGTATTATAGGCGGTGCCTTGTGGGATTTACGCGGCAACCCGGGCCTGATGGGTACGGTTAATCTTCTGTTTAAAGTTAACGAAGGCCAAAGTATTTTTGGCGCGTATCACTATAAAATTGTGCAGCTTAAACGCGCGGGCGAAATGAAGGAACACTATGCAATGCAGACGGCGGTAATGAATGAAATACTTTCCAACATTCAGCAATACGCGCCGCAAAACGCTTTATTTATTTTTAAAAGCAAAGAGCAAACACTTGACTGCGCCAGAATTATAGAACGCGCAAAGGCGCATATATCAGACTGGCAGCTTATTAAATCGGGCGAGCTTATCCCCGACGCAAAAAAACCGCCAAAGGCCGCAATGCCGCCGTGGCGCGTGTTTGCAAATAAATATCTTTTTGAAAAGAAAGACCTTGCCCTCCTGCCGCATTTAAGCGGGCAGATGCGCGACGCGCTTAAAGCGCATAATCTGCACACTTACGAAGATGTTGCAAATGCGGGTTTGCCCGCCGTAAAAAATATTTTGCAGGAACCTTTGGCTACCGATGCCATTGCCATTGATACATATTGGCACGCCGTAGCTTTTACCCACGGTAAGCCTGTTTTGAGAGAGTCGGGCATCTTCCCTCTCACGCCCAAAAAGCGCAATTTATATTTTGATTTTGAAGCTACCGAAACTTTTACAAAAGACAGTATTTCTTTTATCTACCTTATCGGCGTGTGGGATAAGGAAGAGAATAAATTTGTATCCTTCGTCGCAAAAAACGAGGCGGAGGAAGAAATTATATTTAAACAGTTTGCAGATTATATCGGCCCTGCGGGCCAAAGCGCGCTTTACCATTGGACGGAATACGAAGTTAAAAAGATGCGCGCGTTGTGTGATAAATACCCCGCGATTAAAAACGATTTGCAGAAGCTTGTTGACGCCTGTGTGGATTTAAAAATAGTTGTGGAGCGCGCATTTTATCTGCCTTCGCCCAGTCTTTCGCTTAAGGCGGCTGCGCCAGCCTTCGGTTTTAATTGGCGTCAGACGGATTGCGGCGCAATGGACAGTATGGTTTATTTTACCACTTGGCTTAAGACGGGCGATGAGGCTTTGCTTAAAAAAGTTCTTATGTATAACGAGGACGACTGCATAGCTATGCTTTATGTGGAAGACTATCTTAAAAAAGCGGAGGTTTTTATCCCGTGAAAAAAGAACTTTCCGTACTTAAAGAAGCCTTAAACGAAGCGGGTAAAATTGCCAAGAAATATTACGGCAAAGTAAATTACGATTTAAAAGGCCGCGGCAATTTGGTTACCAAAGCCGACTACGAATGCCAAAAAAAGATAACGCAGATAATAGCAAAAAACTTTCCCGAACACGCCTTTCTGGCGGAAGAAAAACAACAAAACCTTAACACAAAGGGCAAATATATTTGGGTGATAGACCCTATTGACGGTACGGCCAATTATGCCCACACTTTTCCGCACAGCGGTATTTCCGTAGGGCTTACAAAAGACGGCGTTGCAGTGCTTGGCGGTGTGTTGGATTTTTCCCGCGGGGAAATGTTTTACGCCGTTAAGGGTAAAGGCGCGTTTTTAAACGGTAAAAAAATAAAAGTTTCCAAAACCGCAAAATTGCAGGATAGTTTATTGGTAACGGGATTTCCTTTTGAAAGAAATAATATAGAATTTTTACATATACCCGTTTTTAAAGATTTTTTGATGATATGCCACGATGTAAGACGCACGGGGGCGGCTTCGCTTGATTTATGCTGGGTCGCCGCGGGAAGGATTGACGGATATTGGGAATTTACGCTTAACCCTTGGGACGTTTGCGCCGGCAAATTGATACTGGAAGAGGCCGGTGGTAAAGTGAGTGACTTTAACGGTAAACCTTGGGATAAGCTTGAAACTTACGGGGCGCAGACTTTAGCCAGCAACGGTAAGATTCACAAACAAATGCTTAGTGTGCTTAAGAAAACTGTGGGGGAAAAATGAAAGTAGCAATAGTGAACCAGTACAGCGTATTTTTGGTAAACGAGCCTGGCGCTCTTAAAAAATTTTCAAAGATATTGGAAAAGGAAGGGCTTGATATAGTGGGTCTTTCTTCCGACGTAAGATACGAAGCCGCAATAGTTAAATTTGTTGTAAGCGGCGCAAAAGAACCTGAAACCAGCCGTATAATAACAGGCGCGGGTTATACTTCCATCAAAACGGAAGCCCTGTCCATTGAAGTTAAAAATACCACAGGCATAATAGCGCATATCGGCGATATTTTGGGCAAAAAGAACATAAATATCACAAATATTTACGCAACTATAGCGGAAAATGCCGCCGCGCGCGTGTTTATGGTTGTAGATGATTTAGAAAAAGCTATTGACGTGCTTAAAGCCGTAAAGGACATTTAAGCGCAGGGCTGTTTAACACTATTTTAAAATATGGTATCATAACGATTATGTCAACAGTTTTTATCACCAGTTCAGCAGGTTTTGCGGTTTGTCTTATTCTTCTCTTCTTCTTTGTGGCAAAATACAGAGAGGCGGAATCAAAAGACAATGGCGAAGACCTTGATATCTTAGACGAAGTTTCCTCCGCCGCCTCCAGCGCCGCGCACGACGCAAAGCGCATTTTTGGTAAGGGCGGGGCGGGCGTATCTGCAAGGGAAATTGCGGATATTAAAGACAATCTTAAGGAACTTCATTACAGAATAGAAGAATTAAGACTTCTTGAGGAAAAACGCAATAGCGAAACCGCCGCCTTAATAACCAAAGTTGAGCAGCGCGTAAGCACCTTTGAAAATGAATATGTAAACAAACTCCAGCCAACGCTTTACAGTCTTATTACCGAGTTGGAAAACATACAAAATAAAACAAAATAAGTTTTTAAACAACAATAAAAAACACCCGCCTAAATAATTAAGCGGGTGTTTTTATTTGGTAATAAAGTTCTTTCTGCAGATTATTCGCAGGAAAGATAGGAGCCGCTGCCCTGTGAGTCAAAATACATTGTAACGCATGAAAGGCCAGAGGCTTGGTCGCAGTAGCCCGAATATGCCCCTGAAGAATACCATTCGCACATACATGCGGTAGCGGCATTGCCAGTGCCTCCGCTTGCGCTTATTTTGCATTTGTATCCCTTGCCGTTTGTGTTGCAGATTGTTTGGTAATTTGAGCCTGAGCAGTTTGGCAAAGACCATGTTTGGCAGGAAAACTGGTCGGCTGTTCCCTGTATATAGTCGTTATAGCACACGGGCTGTGTTGTTCTTGAGCGGCAATCGTCAGGGTTGTATCCTGATGGCCACGCCCAACTGCCTGAACCGGGTTGGCATAATTGGTAAGAGTAAGAGAGGCAGCTTCCGCCCGATACGGAATTGCAGCTTGTAAGAACATTGGTCGTTCTTATAGCGGGGGTTATTGCGGGTAATGCACAAGTGCCTCCCGACCATGTATAGCCGCTGTTGCATACGCAGCCTGACCAAAAGCAGGAAGAGTCGCAGGTTTGCCTGCCGTTACCGCCGCCGCAAGTAGCCGTAGCGCCGGGGGTACAGCCTTCACCACCGCACTGGCCCCACGCTCCTGTTGTCCAGTTGCCTGTATTAGTATCGCAGGTTACAGTTCTTAATCTATAACCAAGTCCGCATGGGCCGCAATCTTCGTCCTCGGCAGGTTTAGTTGCGGCAGGGCAAGTTTGTCCCGCGCAAGTTGTTCCCCAGGTACAGGAAGATGTACAGGTTTGCGTGCCGCTGTTACCGCAAGCTTGTGTTTGTCCCGAGGTGCATACGCCACCACCGGTGCAAGTACCCCATGAACCCCAAGTACCTGTTACGGTATTACATGTTCTGGTTTGTGTGCCAAGATTGCAGTTGCCGCATGATTGAGTGTCGGACCCTACACAATCAATAGAGTCTTCGCAAGGTCTTCTTGTGTACCAGTTGCATTCATCATCGCACCTTTCAGCCCCATCTGGGCCATCGGGGCAGGTAATAGCTTTTTCTGTTCCGGGGACGCATACTCCGCCGCCAGTGCAAGTACCCCATGAGCCTGTTGTCCATGTTCCCGTAGATGTATTGCATGTTACAGTTCTGGTTTGAGTTCCCTTGCTGCAATTACCGCAAGACTGTGTCGCTACTGGTTTTGTAGCTTCGGAACAAGTGGTGGCTACGCAAGTGTTACCGCTTTGTGTATATCCGCTGTTGCACGTCCACGCGCAGTTGCTTTCCCTGCTGCAGCCCGTGTAAGAGGCATTGGCGGGGGCATTGGTACATTTTTCGCAAGCTATAACGGTGGTTGAAACCGTTGCGTAATAACCCGTAGGGCATTCCATACAATCTATCCACGGGCTGGTTGTCCACTGTCCGCTCGCTGTGTCGCAACTTACAACTCTGTATTGTCTGCCGCAAGTGCCGCAGGTTTGATTTCTTATAGGTACGTTAGAATCGTCGCAATAGTTGCTGCAAGCGCCCCATGTGCAGGAGGAGGAACATGTTTTTGTACCCGAGCCGTTACAGCTTTGCGTTGTGCCGGGGGTGCAGGTTCCAGTTTCGCCGCTGCAGGTTCCCCATGCTCCCCATTGCCCTGTTGTTGTGTTGCAAACTCTGGTTTGTGTGCCGCATTTGCCGCAGGTTTGTGTTGCGGAACCCGTGCAGGAAACAGCGCAGGTTTTTACCTGCTGGCCCAGTTGTGTTACACCGTGATAATCCCATGTCTGGCCGCTGGGGCATACGCAGCTGCATCCGGTTGATGCCCGTATGGCATTGGTATTGTAACCGTAATTATCCAATGTTCCATAACCCGTAGCGCAGTTTAATTGACACGCGCAAGAAGTGCCGTTCCAAGAAAGCGGAGCGGTACACATAAAGCAACGCCCGTCGGAAAGTGTTCCGCCTGCAGGGCATGTGCAGGAGCAGGTGGTAGGGTTCCATGTCCCCGCCGCCGTTTGCGGTGCGATAGAGGCATATGCGGGTACGGAGGCTGCAGATGAAGCAGAAAGGAAGATACATGTAGACCCGCACTCTTTTTGACAGAATAAAGCTTTGCATCTCGCTTCCATATCATTACTTGTGGATACGCTGTTGCTGCAAGCGCTACCCGCGCTGGCGCTGTAATCTATAGCATTAGAGCAAATACATTGTTTTGCCGTAGGTCCCGCACCGGGGCCGCTGGTAAAGCGCCAGTTAATCCAAGATTTATTAGTAGGGCAGGCGCAGCCCGTTGTTGAGTCAAAAGGATTTTTACCCGTCGTAGGGCAAGTGCATGAACAGCTTGTACTATTCCAAGAGCCGCCTGTTGTTGTGCATTTTGTATAGTCGGCGCTATTGGCGCAGGTACATATCATCGTGTCTGCCTGACAATTACCGTTTACGTCACATCCGCCGCTTTGCAGTTTTGTTACTTTAGGAGAGGGGCAAGAGCAACAAGTTGCAAAATTGCCCGTTGTGGCTGAAGTTCTTATAAAACCGTCTGAGCAAGTGGCAGGGCAGGCAGGCTCTACGCAGGTGCTTGACCACTGGCAGGAAGAAGTGCATGTTTGCGTACCGCCGCTTCCGCAGCTTTGAGTTGCATTTGGAGAGCAAACGCCTTGCCCCGTGCATGAACCCCAAGAAGATGTTGTCCAAGTTCCCGTATTACCGTCGCAGGAAACTGTTCTTGTTCTTGTGCCGCAGTTGCCGCAACTTTCGCTTGCAACGGGCTTGCTGGCCGCAGGGCAGGTTTGACCCGTGCAGGGACCCCATTCTCCGCAAGAGCCGCCTTCGCAACTGGCGCTGCAGCTTCTGGTTTGTGTTCCGTTGTTCCCGCAGGAACGGCTGGTAGTTTGGGTTTGGGTTGGCGCAAAACAAGTGCCGCTTTGGTCGCAACCTAAAAGACAGTCGCAGTTGCAGGTGTCTTGATTTAAAGTGTATCCGTTGGAGCAGGCTTTACTGCCGCAGTTGCAGACATCATTAGCAGTACCTATAATATCTCCGAAACTTGTGCAAACATCACCCGTGCAGCCAAGGCCTGTCTGCTCATAACTGCTTGAAAAACTAAATTTTGTCCCGCCCTTTTCGTATGCGGCAGTCATACAACTATGCACATTATTTAAACTTAAGGTATAGTCCTTTACTTTAAGAACCTGCCCTTCTATAACCTCTTTATTTTTATTGGTTGTAAGCTGCCCCATATTGGAGAAAGAAGAGTAGTAGGATTTATCTTTAGCAAATTTTTGTAGTTGTTTATTGCGCACCATTTCAAGCAAGTTAATAGCTTCTATGGCGCGGGATTTTGTTGCCGCTTTTGTATATAAAGGATACGCTATGGCAGCAAGAATGGACACTACCATTACTACGATAAGCATCTCTGTCAAGGTAAACCCTAAATTTTTGCGAATATTTTTTAAAAGTGAAATCATGAAATTCTCCAAGCACTACATAAAATGAATTTCCATATATAATAATTCATTATATTATTATAACTTTATTTATAATAATCAAGGGAAAAAATAAAAACCCCGCTGTATAGGGGCGGGGCTTGTTTGGGATTTTAAAAAGTATTAATTCCAGTTTTTGGAAAGTTCGGCTATTTTACGCTTGGCTTCAGCGCGTTTTTCTCCCTTCAAATGGTCTATAAATACTTTACCGTTTAAATGGTCAATTTCGTGTTGGAGGATTATTGCAAAATACCCGTTTGCCGTAAGCGATACAGGCAGGCCCTTTTCGTTTAAATATTTAACTTTAATCTGCTCTGCGCGTTCAACTTCTATATCAAGCCCGGGGAATGACAGGCAACCCTCTTGGCTGGGGACGCTGCCTTTGGAGGATGAAATCTCCGGATTAATAAGAACATAGCGTTTGTATTCTTCTTTCTCTTCCGTGCCGACGGGCAGCATTATGACGGCTAATGCCATATCCAACCCAACCTGCGGCGCGGCAAGGCCCACCCCGCGCATTGCAAGGCAGGTGTGCGTCATATCATTTATTATTTTGGGGAGTTTCTTTTCCATAAGATTAAAATTAACTCTTTGAGTTTTCTTAACCAGTATATCTTCCCCGTATTTATATATTTTTAATATCGCCATAGTTAAAATTTGTAAGAGACTTCTCTTCCCTCCCACAAAATTCTGGCAGTTATGGGCAGGGCTGTTTCTTTACCGTGCTGCAGTGCGCCCCAAGCCATAACCAGTCTTTCAAGCTGGTCGTTTGCGCCGTAGCTGCCTGATACGCCCATAATAATCTCCTGCGCTTTGGCAGCTTGCGCCACCTGGCAGAGAGCGTAAGAAGGCTCGTTGCTGTTTATTATAAGCGGGAATACGGGGCGGCCGTATTTTTCCGCCAATAAGATAATATTAGTAAAAAGTTCGCTTTCGTCCGTTGTTTTAGAGCTGGTTGTTTTACCAACGCTCCAGTCTTCCAAAGGTTTTGCGTAAACGGTTATAACGTCTGTATCGTCATTATTTAAGTTTTGCAGGATATGTTCAAGATGGTAAAGATTATCGGGGTCTTTTACCGCGACTACAAAACGCTTTTCATTTTCCAGTTCCGATAAAGCAGCTTCAAGGCTTTCTTCTTTTGTTTTATTAAGTTTTTCTCTATGCCCTTCCTCAAAAATATCATTAGCTTTTTTGGCGTTAAGCTTTTCCGATATATGAAACAGTATAAAAATAAATACCGCAAAGGAAAGCCCCGCTATCGTAGCCGTTTTTTTGGTTATTAAATTAATAACGGCAAGCGCTATTATAAAAAGCGTTACCAGCGTGCCGCCGACGGGGATATAATAATGGTCAAATTTTATATTAAATGGCATCATAAACTCACGCTTTTGCTCTCTGTTTTTAAAGCGCAGTATTACTATGGAAGCAAAGCCCAGCACAAAGCTCCATAAAACGCCGAAGGCATAAGCCTCGCCGATAAGATAGGTTTTACCGCGCGATAGCAAAATAACGATAATTTGCATAATGCAAATCATATTTATAATGTTGTAAGTGGTGCCGTATGTTTTGTGTATCTTGCGGAACCAATCGGTAAGAATGCCTACTTCCACCACGCGGTTCATAATGCCGTTTGCGCCGATGATAGAAGTATTTACCGCGCCAGAAAGCATTACCACGCCCGCTATAACAACCGCGGCCTGCATTATAAGTTTTAATATATTTGGGCCGGAAAGGTGCATAGCCAAACCAGCCAAAAGGTTATCGTAATATTTTGTTGCAACCAAGTCGGGCGGAATTATGAGGGAAGATAAAAACGTAAGTCCGCCCGTAAATACGAAAGCGAATATAAAGACAACTAAAGCGGCCTTTTTAAGGTTTATAATTTTGGGGTGTTCAATTTCCCTGTAGACCTGCGCCAAAGTTTCAAGTCCGCTCAAAGCCAAAACGGAATGGCCCAAAGCCATAAGTATGCCGATATAGCCTATCTTTTCCAAAAACGGCATATTAGCGGCCCAGCCAATGGAGTCTTTATTAAGTTGAGGCGCAAGTGGCGGGAGATTGAAAGAACCTCTCTGCAAAATTGTTATTGCGGCCCAGATAAAAAGTATAACGCAGATAATCATGGAAAACTGTATTATCTTGGAACTTTTTTCGCTGGAGTCTTCTATACCTTTTATATTTTGATACCAAAAGTAAATTGTAACGGCCAGCGCGAAAACAACGGCAAAACCGTTTGCGGGCAGCGCAAAATGTACGCCGAAGGTTTCCATGGAGGAGTTTATAAGCCCCACCAAATAATGCCCCGCGGAAATACTGCTGATAGGCCCCGTAAGCATAAAGTCAAACAGTATTGCGGCGGCGGCGGCCTTTGCGGCGTTTTCGCCCAAGCCCGCGTTAACTACGGGGAATATTCCGCCGCGCGTAAAAAGTGAGCAGGCTTCCACATACATCATAAGCAAAAAGCCCGAAAGCAACATTACCGCCAAAATATACCAAGGAAAAGCGGGGCCGAAAGCCTTCATAGCTATGCCGCCCGCGTAGAACGCGCTTGAACCAAAGTCGCACAATACCACGGCTGCCGCTTTCCAGAATGTTATAAAGGTAAGCATTGCCGTAGTAATGACAACAACCCCTTTAGCCCTAAAGGGGTTATGCTGCGTTCTTAAAGTATTTTCTGTGGTCATATTCGTTTAAAACGATATTTTGTTTAAAACTTCCTCTTCGTTTTGGCAAGAGGAAAGTTCAGTAAGAAAGGAGGCCTTAAATTTTTCCGCCAGAGAGGCAAGAAGTTTTAAGTGTTGGGAAAAGTAAGTCTGCCCTGCAGGAGATAAAAATAAAAACATAACTTTTATCTGTAGGCCGTATTCGTCGCTTATACCTTGCGGCATTACGGCGACAGCCGCTTCAAAAGCACGCAGATCTTCCATCCTTGCGTGAGGTATGCTAAGACCTGTGTCTAATGTCGTGCTTATGCCCTGTTCGCGTTTAAGAACGGCGGCAAGCATATATTCCCTGTCCGCTTCGGGCAGGTCGTCACAGATAGCGTTTACAAGTTTAGAGACTAACTCTTTCTTGGAAATTTTTTCCTTTATAATAAAGGTTCTTTTTTTGTTTAGTATCACAGGGATACTGTTAGTTTGTGTAGCCATAGCTAGACTTATATGATACAAAACAGCCAATGCCCCCGTCAAGGTGGGG
>JAEXBW010000094.1 GCA_023393825.1 Elusimicrobiota bacterium
CTGTTTTTTCGTCCTAAAAACAAAAATAAACCGCACAACATCCAACCTTTTTATCCACTCACTCAGGAGCATACCCGATGGATGAAATAATGACCTCCATAAAAGAATTAAGAAAAACCTTAGACGGCAAACTTGATTCTTACCTTACCAAAGACAAGGCAGAAAAAATTATAGAAGATGTCGTAAACAAACTTCACCCGACGCAAAGCAAGGCTGTTTTGCCCGCAACGGAAGCCGAAGTTTTAGAAAAATTTGCAAAGTTCTGCAACAGCGGCAAAAACAAGCCCGAAGCACCCTGGACAAGCGACTACGGCGCAAAGTTCGGCAATATGAAGAACTTTCTTTTAGCCGCAAAAAATAAACATTCCATACTTAACGATTTTAAAGCAGTCCTCGCCGAAGGCACAACAGGCGCGACGGGCGGGGGCTATCTTGTTCCTACAGAATTTTCCTCCCAAGTTATCCGCATAATGAACGAAACCAGCCCCATTATGCAAATTGCCAACATCATTCCGATGAGTTCTTGGAAGCGTCAAATTCCCAAACAAATGACCAACCTGCAAGTAGGCTGGGTAGCGGAAAACGGCATTAAAGGCATTTCCAACCCTACCTTCGGGCAGATTGAGCAAACTGCAAAAGTTTTGGCTACCGTCATCAAATGCACCGACGAACTTATCCGCGACAGCGCCATTAACTTAACGCAGTTCCTCTCCGAACTTGTTGCCGAAGCTATGGCACTTGAAGTTGAACGCGTGGCCCTGCTTGGCAAAGCCGCCGCGGGCGATCCTTTCAACGGTATCTTAAACACATCAGGCGCAAGGGAAGTTTCCATGGCGGGCAGCGGCGTCAACTTTGACGATATTGCCAACCTCATCTTCTCTTTAAGCGAAGCCGAAGGCAGAAACGGAGTTTTAGTACTCTCCAGAACAGGCCTTACAAAGCTTATGAAGCTTAAAGACAGCAACGGCAATTACATTTGGAGTCCTCCTTCTTTGGGCAATCCCGCCACAATTTGGAACACGCCTTATGTAGTCAGCTCGCAAATCCCCAACACGGTAACCTCCGCTTCTTCTCTGACGGGCGGGGACTCCACGATAGCTTTCTTCGGCAGATTTAACAAAAATCTTTTAATCTCTCCCAGGGAAGATATGACGGTTAAGGTATCGCAGGACGCCGCCTCTTGGAACACAGATGGCAGCAGTTTAGAGTCCGCCTTTATGATGGACCAAACTTGGCTCCGCTTTACCCAGGCATTATCAATAGACGTAACTTTTGGCAATGCTTTCAGCTATCTTATCTTCAAATAAAACACACGCAACTAAAGGCGGCGGCTCACCCTGCCGCCTTTTCTAAAGGAGAAATTAACTATGGATTTATCCGCCACCACATTACCCGCCTTAAAATCTTACCTCGGCATAAACGCGCAGCAGACAGATAAGGACGAACTTTTAACTTTGCTTATGCAGTCCTGCACCGACGCGGCAGAAAAATATACGGGCCGCTTTTTTGTAGCCCGCCCCGTCTTGCAGGAGCCGCACGACTGCCAAAACGCCAAAAGTAAATATATCCAGCTGGAGCAATACCCCGTAACCGCGATAACAAAAATTATGCAGGACGGGCAGGAGCTTTCCGCCGACGCTTTTAAGGCCGATGCCTACAACGGCATCATTAAAAAAACCTGCGGACACTGGCAGGGCGTTGTTATGGCAGACTACAACGCGGGCCTTGCGCCCGACGCGCAAAGCGTCCCCAAAAACATTCAGCTTGCAATATGGCAGTGGGTTGCGGATATTTTGCAAATGCAGCAAAACGGCGGCCTTAAAAGCGAAGGCCTTGGCGACTATAATGTAACCTACTACGACGAACACAAAATACCCGCCTCCGCCGCCATGCTGCTTGATTGTTACAGAAAGGTAAGCGTATGAGTTTTAAATCCCTCTTAAACAAAGTTTGCGATATAGAACTTATCTCGCTTTCCGTTTCTCCGCAAGGCGAACAGCAGGAAAGTTATACAAAGCTTTACAATGCCCTGCCCTGCCGCCTGCGCGCCAGAAGCGTGTGGGAACGCCGCTATGGGGACCCTGCCTACCAAAAATCCACACATTCGCTTTATTTGGAGTCGGTTAATATAACCGCGGGCAAAGTGCGCGTGGTTATGGAAAACGCCCCCTACAACGTTGTAGGCGTAACGGATATGGGCGGCGCGGGGCGTTACCTGTGCCTGTATCTGGAAAGGATTATAAATGCTTAAAGTATCACTTAATATCAACACGGCAAAACTTTCCGCCGCGCTCGGCGCAAAGGCGCAAATCGTACAAAACAGGCAGCTGGAGTTAAGCCAAAATATCTCGCGGGAAATGGAAGCATCAATAAAAGAATCCCTAAACATTCCCGTGGAGCGTAAAGAAGGTAAATTGATACG
Organism: Elusimicrobiota bacterium; assembly: GCA_023393825.1. Classification (GTDB taxonomy): domain Bacteria; phylum Elusimicrobiota; class Elusimicrobia; order Elusimicrobiales; family Elusimicrobiaceae; genus Proelusimicrobium. The sequence goes on from JAEXBW010000094.1 coordinate 2,423, forward strand.
CTCCAAGGCGGGCAACCCGCCCCGCCGCCAAACTGGCAGGCTGCGCGAGAGCATAGAAAGCAAGGTGGAAGTATCTTCCCACACCGTTCGCCTTACGGCGGGCGATTTGGGCGGTAAAGCCCCTTACGCTTTGTATCTTGAATACGGTTCCGTTTCCATTCTGCCCCGCCCGTTCCTTTTACCCGCGCTTTCAACTTATGGCGAGCTTTTGAAAAGCGGGCTTAAAACCATAGCGGAGGATTTATGATTCTTAAAGATATTTACGCCTACCTAAAGCAAAGCGCAATTTTAAGAGTGGCTTTGGAAGCGGGGGAAAACGACAGCAAGCTATACCCCAATTACGCCAGAATGTCGTCTAAAGTTCCGTATATAGTTTACCGCTCCACAAACCCCGGCGGCACAACGGATGAGGTTTTAAATACAGAGCAAATTACTTTAACTGTAACCTCAGAGAGTTTTTTGCAAACGGTGGAAATCAGCTTTATCTTAACCGAACTTTTAGACCTTACGGAAAACAAAATATCATCGTCCCTTTACAATATTTACTACGCCAAAAAAGTTGGCGGCAGCGACTATGTGGACGAACTCGGGCGGCATGTGCGCGCCTTAAACTTTCTTTTTAAATTTAAAAAACAATAGGAGATTTTTTATATGTCAACATCAACAAACATAGTAGTAGGCCTTGCCGCCGCAGGCACTCTTAAAGCGGCAGCGTACGGGCAGACGGAAGCGCAGGCGGCCGACCTTGGTTTTATCAAAGGCGGCATCAATATAGAGCACGAGGAAACCTCTTACGAAATTAAGGTAGACCAGGTTTTAGGCGCGGTAGATAAGATAACTACCGACGAAGCGCTTAAAATTAAATTCTCCCTTGCGGAGGCCACCCTTTCCAATATCGCTTTGGCTTTAGGCTGCCCCGTCCCGCAGGAAGGCGCGCAAAGCATAGACTTTGGCGATAAAGCCGCCACGCCGTACAAAACACTTTTTATTAACGTAAAAGGCCCGCAGGGCGCAAGCAGAAAATATACTTTTTGGAAGTGCCGCCCAACAGGCAAAACCGCGCAGGTGTATAAACGCGACGGCGAAACTTTGATAGATGTAGAGTTTGACGCACTCTGCGATACCTCAAAAGAAGCGGCAAAACGCTTCGGCAAGATAGAAGATTTATCCGCCTGATTTCTGCTCAGGCAACCTAAACACACCACGCCTGTCGCGCCGTTTACTTTTTCGCGGCGCGGCAGGTATATAAAAATTAAGGAGATTTATTTATGTCCGATATCAACGCGCTCTGCCCTCAATCACAAACCATCACCCTGCTTGGCAGACAATGCGTAATTAAACCGCTTTCCATCCGCTCCGCAGTACAGCTGGGGCGCATTTTGGGGCAGCTTCACACAGAGGTTTCCGCCGCCGCAAAAGAAGGCGGAACCTCCGCCAATATACTTGCCAAAATACTGGAGCTTGCAGGCACCAACAAAACGCAGGAAATCTTAAATATACTCACCGCCAACCGTCTTAAAGATATTTCCAACCTTGACGATAAACTTACACTTACGGAATTAAGCTTGCTTTGCAAAGCGGTCTGCGAAGTTAATGACTTTAAGGCGATAGCGGCAAATTTTTCTTCCGCGCTGAAAGCGACCGCAGCGACGCCCTTTCAAGCGCAATAGGATTAACGGCGTCGCACTTCGGCTACACAACCGAATATATTTTATCCCACAGCCTTAACTGGCTTTTATGGGCCGTTTCTCAGGCGGGCGGGCGCAGAGTAAGCCCCTCGGCACCAACCGCAAATGACGCGGAATTATCACACATAGGAATAAGCAAATGACAGACAGCGCAGGAGCATTTTTTATAGAACTTTCTTCCCTCTTCGACCCTAAAGGTTTTAACGAGGCGGACAGAAAGTTAAAGCAAAGCAGTTCATCTTTCTCGGGATATTTTAACGGCCTTAACAGCCAAAGCGAAAGTTGGGCTGAACTTTTTTCTTCTTCGGCGGCGCGGGCGGCAAATTCGTCCTCTTCGTCGCTTAACGGTTTTTTTAATTTAACCTCAAAAAACTTTCTTAATTTGGAGGCTTTGTCCCAACAGGTTTTCGGCAATATGCTTTCCAATTTTCTTTCAGTATCGGCGCAAATGGCGGCATCGTCGGTATTCGGCAGTCTTTTTGGCGGAGGGGGCGGAAGTTTGTTCGGCTCTCTTTTGGGCAGTCGTCAAACGGGCGGCCCGATAGACCAAACAGGGCCGTATCTTTTGCACGCGGGGGAATTTGTTTTGCCCGCAAATACCGTTTCCGCCATAAAGCAAAACGCGTCTGCGCCCGCAGCATTTGACACTACCCAAACGCAGGCGCAGCAAGGCGCGATAATAAATATAACGGTAAATACGCCCGTTACTTTAAACGGCTCGGCTTCCGCCGCCGACGCCAGAACTTTGTGTGAGGAAATTTCCTCCGCAGCCCGCCGCGGCGTAAGCTGGGCGGTAGAACAAGCCAAAATAAGTTACAAGATAGGCAAACAAAAAAGCGGGGAGGCTTCTTTATAATGTTATCACCAATACAAATTTTAACTTCAAATCTTCTTGCGTCCGCCGCGCAAGTGTCGTCGGCAGGGGGGGAGGATACTTCTACCCTGTTTGATAATAACGGCGAAAGTATTTGGCATTCATCTTTACCATCTGCCGTGCTTACAATCACATTTGCCGCCGCCCGCAAAACAGACTGTCTTATATTACACAATACCAATGCCGCGCGGGTAGAAATTGAATATAAAACCTCCTCGTCAGATGCCGCCTTTACGCCCTTCGCTTTAAGCCCTTCTTACACGGGCGGCAATATATTTTACGCCTTTCCATCAACGCTTACGGCGCAGGTTATACAAATAACTTTTACGCCTTTAAGCGGCAACTTTTACGCAGGCGGGTTAAGCCTGTGCGAAAGGCTTATGACCTTAGATAAAGCTTTAAGTTCCGTGCGTCCCTCTTCTTATTTTAGGGGCGGGCATCACTACCTTGCAAGCGGGGCTTTGATAGCGTGGAAAGATTTTTCAAAACTCTCTTTTGATATTTCTTTAAGCAATGTTCCGCAGAATACGGCGCAGCAACTTACCGCCCTGCTGGCAAATAATGCTTTTTTAACTTACGCTTTATACGGCGGCGCGGACGCGGCCTTTTGCAAAGAATTTGCATTAAGCGCGCCACCCGTCTTAAACATAGAGCGCAAAACCGCCCTTTGCCAAATAGAATTAACGCTGCTGGAGAGGTAAAAATATGAAAGATATTTCCTCCTCCTTACTTTCCGCCTTAAACCAACAAAGTGTTAAATACTGCAAAAGAATTTTGCTTTATACCCGCAGTTGGAACGCGCAGGAAAATAAATATATTTTTAATGCGCCGATAGATATAACCTCTTACATTTTGGACATCAGCGACATAAAATGGAAGCTTGATAACGAAGATTACAGCGTTTGGAACAATGCCAACACCACCCTTGTTTTAAGCAATAAAGACGGCCTTTTTACGCAGGATAATCCGCAGGGTTTTCTGCCGCAGGGCAGTCTGCTTTACGGTGCCAAGGCGGAGGTTTTTGCAGGCGCGTTAAACGCGAGCGGACAAAAGGAATATATAAAAATATTCCGCGGATTTGTGCTTAACGGCAGTTCGTTTCAGTATGGCGAAAGAAGCCTAAGCCTTACCTTAAGCGGGGAACTTGCCCGCCTTGCCTCTTACGCCGCGCAGGATATATCGCTTATAGCGCAGGGGGAACTTTTAACTTCCGCAGATTCCGTAAGCTTTACCACCGCGCAAAATGCCGTGGGGGAAATACTTACAGTTTACCGCGGCGCGTTAAGCGGCGGTATTGCCGCCGCGCAGCACCTTAAGGCGGAACAGGACTATCAAATATCTGGCCTTAATCAATACGGCGCCGCCGCGCAAATAAAACTAACCGCGCCATTAGCGCAGGGCGAAGCGCTTTGGGCCGATTACCGCCATTGGTATACCGACAAGCCTATGGAATGGATAGCGCAGGAAGTTGCCACGCGTTCGCAAAGTGATTCTTACCAAATCTCTTCCGTTTATTACGACGAAACCGTTACCTCCGCCCTGCGCCAGCCCTCGCTTACGCCATTTAGCGAAGGCACTGCGGAGTATACTCAGGTAGACTCGCAAGGCGTGCAACTGCTGCCCTCTTTTTTGCAGCAGGCCTCTTATAATTGGACGGTGGGGGAAAAGCCCTCTAACGTCAATTTTACGCTTACGCAAGACAGTATTTACTTAAGTTCAGGCTCGGGCATAGCGCACGCTACGGTTTCCGCGCCGCAAACAAATGCTTACGGCACATGGCAGGCGCAGGCCAACTGCGGCTGGACGGATCAGGAAAATCAATGGAACTATTTTGTTTCCTCCACAAACAGCATTTATAATACCAACGGATATTGCTTTACGCAGGATAAATTTGACTACAACCTTATCTACTGCCTCTACAAAGTGACGGCGGGGCAAATGCAGCTTATCGGGCAGGTTAGCGTTAAATACAGTTATATAGTAAACACTTTCCGCTACCGCCTTTCGCGTGATGAGCAAGGCAATTTCCGTCTGTGGGTGCGCCCGCTTACGCCTACTTTGGCGGGGGATTGGCACGCATTCGGCATCATCGCCACGGATAATACGCACACCATTTCCAACTATCAAATTATAGATATTCGCAACAATGGCGCGCATGGCATAAGCGAGATGAAGCTTAGCCCGCTTGCCGCCACGGGCATTGGCGACGTTGGCCCGTACGGCAGTTATTTAAGCCCTGTTTTAGACGGTACGCAAAACCTTATAGCGTGGGGGCAGCTTGGCGTTGCGCAGCAGCTTAACGCGGGTTCCTCCGCCTGCTATTACCGCGCAAAAGCCGCGCTTGGCGACGCTTGGGGCGCGTGGCAGACGCTTATGCCCGCAGCAGCGCCGCAAACAAATTTGCGCTATCTCCAACTTAAATGGAGAGGGCAGAGCGACGCTGCGCAAACCGCCTCCCCTGTGCTTACCGCGTGGTCTTTAACGTGGCAGGCGCGCGGCGTTAACATTGCGCTGCTTAATAC
>JAEXBW010000006.1 GCA_023393825.1 Elusimicrobiota bacterium
ACAGTCGGAGATTACTCAAGCGAAGTACCCGCAAAAAGCTGCTCCGACGCATTAAGAAAATTTACAAAAGAACTTTTATAAAGGATTACTTTATGACCAAAATTTTATGCACTTACACGGGCGACGGGCAAACAACCCTTAAACATTTGCAATCAGGCGCGCAAATTATCACCGACCTGCCCGCAGATAACGGCGGCAAGGGCCGTTGCTTTTCTCCCACGGATTTATTTACGGCCTCGCTTGCCGCGTGTTTCCTTACTATAATGGGCAAGATGGCGGAATCAAAAGGACAAGATTTATCTTCCTGCTCCGTTGAGGCGGAAAAAGTAATGTACGCAGACCCCAGAAGAGTAGGCAAAATTATATTAAAGGTAACTTTTCCCGCGCACATTGAAGACAAAGACAAACAAAAATATCTGGCCGCGCTAAGGGCCTGCCCCGTCCACAACAGCCTTAGCAATAATATAGAACTTGTCTTAGAATCAAATTAAATCTGCATTTAATAAAGCAAAACCTCAGCTTGCAAAATAAGCTGAGGTTTTCTTTTTCACCGTTAAATAAATTTACTTTTTAAATATAAAAAACGCGGCGATAACCAAAAAGATAAAGCCTACATAATGATTCCAGCGTAAATTTTCTTTAAGATACAAAATGCTAAAACCCGCAAAAACAACCAGCGTAATAATTTCCTGCATACCTTTAAGCTGCGCCGCCGTAAAATAACTATGCCCAATTCTGTTTGCGGGAACCTGAAAACAGTATTCCACAAAAGCTATAAGCCAGCTTACAAGTATAACAATCCATAAGGCTTTATCTTTATGGCGCAAATGCCCGTACCAGGCAAAGGTCATAAATATATTTGATATGGTTAGCAAAATAATAGGTTTATACATAAGATTAAATTATTTCCTCAAACAAGGCTGTTTCTTCGTTATAGCGGGATAAAACGCAGGCGGAAATATCAAAAAGCATTGCGTGCAGCTGCAAGCGCCCGTCGTTAACGGCCTGTTGTATAAAAGGGAAGGTTTTAAGATTGGCAAGAGATACTTTTAAGCTTTCTTTTTCGCAGCAGGCACAAGTTGCGGCAAAATCATTATTTTGATGCTTTAAAGCTTCAAGCAGGGCGGGCTTGGCAATTTCCATCCACTTGCCCACAAAGTCCGTACCGTTTTTTATGCCGCCGTTAACCAAGGCTTCCACTCCGCCGCATTTTGTATGCCCTAAAATTATTATATTTTCCACCTTCAAAAATTTTACGGCATATTCCAAAGCGGCGCTGGTGCCGTGGTAGGAAGAATGCCTTTCGTCATAAGGGGGGACAAGGTTTGCTATATTGCGGACGGAAAATATTTCTCCCGCCGCCGCACCCAAAATAAAATTAGGCACAACGCGGGAATCACAGCAAGATATAACCAAAGCATTAGGATTTTGCTTAATATCCAACGCGGGGCTATCAGCGCCTTTTAAATGACTTTCTTTAAATTTTCTATATCCCGTGATAAGTTTTTTATAACTTTCTGACATATTAATATTATATCAGTTTATAGAATATGGCACATTTACATAAAAATTAAGTAGAATGTTTAAGAATTCCTAAGGGAGAATCAAAATATGAAAAGTTCCAAAATTTTATATATCTTATTGATTATATCTATATTTACATTTGGCGCGTGCAAAAAAGAATCAGCACAATCTGCCGCCCCGATACCTAATCCTAAAGCTTGCAAAGAAAAATGCCCCGCAGGGGAAGAACTGCAAACAGATTGCTCTTGCAAAAAAGCTGTCCCGCCGGAACCTTTTTCTCCCGATTCCGCATTGCAGCTTCAGCTTATCAACGCCGTTATAAATAACGATGTCGACTTTGTAAAAAAGCAGCTTGACGCCAATATGCACGTTAACGCTTATTTATCCCTTGCCGCGGCGGAAAACATACTTAACTTTAGAGAATCTTTAAAGCAAAATAACTGGTTCTTGTACGACAATATCAAAAAAGACACAAGCGATTTAACTTTACTTTTCCTATCGGTTGCCGCAAATAAGCAAGCCATATTTGACGAAGTTATGGGCCATAATCCCGATGTCGGCCTTGCCAGCTTCGGCAATGTAACGCCATACAAAATGGCGCTTATAAGAAATGATACGGCAAAAGCCAAAGCCCTGCTTGATAAAGGCGCGCAAGCCAGCCTTACTGCTGTAGGGCAGGATAATGATTTAGTTTCCGCCATTGATAAAAAAGATTTTGCCACAGCCTCAATGTTAATTGCTTATGCAAAGGAAAAGGGTATAGATGTATCACCCGTTATACCGCCGCTTTCAAAAGCCGTTGAAACAAACAATAAGGACCTTATCGCGTTTCTTATAGACAGCGTAAAACAAAACCCTGACGCAAAAGATGCTTCCGCCAAAAATTACCCTATAGCCATATCAATATTGTCGGGTAATATGGAAGTTTCAAAAATGCTTTTAGCCGCAGGCGCAAACATAAATATACAAGATGAAAAAGGCCTTACCCCGCTTATGCTTATGATGGGTACTTTTTCGGGCGGGCAACAACCCGTGCAAGAGCAGGCAAAAGAAGCCCTGCGCGGAATTATACGCTTCCTTTTGCAAAACGGCGCAAAAGCAGACGCTACGGATAATAAAGGCAAAACAGCTCTTTTTTACGCCGTAGAACAACAAGATACGCCTACAATAGATTTACTTTTAACTGCGGGCGCGGATATTAACCATAAGAATAATGCTGGGGAAACAGCCATATTTATGCCCGCTAAAGAAGGCAATATAGAAATGGTAAAAACTCTTCTGCAAAAAGGCGCATTTGCAAAGGTAAAAAATAAACAGGGGACAACCCCTGCAATGTACGCGGTACAAAGCGGATATATGGATATTTACGATACGCTTGAAGGCTCTAAAAAATAATTTAAATACTGGAATTTTTGCTCCAAATTCCTTATAATATCGGATAGGGGGAATTTACACTATGATAAAGAAAATTGCGTTTCCGTTTATTATTGCGTTAACAGTGTGTATCTGCGCGTGTTCTCAAAAAAGCGACACGACGGAAAGCGACGCAACCGCGCCTGGGCAGGCAGAGGCATTTAAACCTCAAAATATGGAATATATTAACACCCTGCTGGACACGGCGTTAAAACTTAAATTTTATATTAATGATTACGAATCAAAAAACAACGGTTTACCTGAAACTCTTAAAAATTTAAATTATCCGGGTATGACTTTTGTTACACACAGGGTGCCGCTTCCCGACGGTATGGAAAGGGAACTTGTAAGCGGTTCTTTTGACCAGGAAAATATTTACGTCCGCTACGAGCCTACCTCCTTCGGCAAAAAAGGCAATCCTATGCTTGCGCTTACCTACGGTAAAGAATTTTCAAAAGATACGGCCTCTATACAATGGGCTAACGGTATTATAAGTTGTGTGGCTTACGGCTCATCGGATTTTGCAAACGCAACCTGCAAAACTTTTAAAAAGAATCCCGACAATAGCAACCCTTTAAGGAACTATTACAACTTAGATAATGTTATCTCGCCCGACCATAAAAAGGCTCTTCTTTCCGACGTGGAAGAAATGATTTCTTCTGCCGAGTTTGCCGAAAAGCTTAAAAAGAACAGAAAGAAATAAAACTCTTACTTTACAACTAAAAAGAACCTCTGCAAAAGAGGTTCTTTTTTTTGCTTTTTTTCGCTTTCCTTTCTTTAAATCTACAAGTAAACAGCCACGCCCAAATAGGCTCTTTTATATCCGCCCAAAAAGATAAGAGAGGTATTTTCTAAAGGCAAAATATCGTCCAGCCTTCTATCGGCGGAAAGCAGCGGCAAACCCTCATTATTTATAGCCGCGCCAAGGCCGTAACGCTCAAAATACGCCAAACGCGCCCCCAGCGCAAATATTGCGCGCTCGCCATAAGCGGCGGCGGCAAAAGGCTTAAAAGTAAAACCTTTATTTTTTATGCTTACTTCGGCATTATCCTGCGGCGTTTCTTTTATATCCGCGCGGCCCTCAACGGGTATAAAATATGTTTTTGTTTCCGCCGCGCCGCAAGCGGTGCGGTATTTATAAACTATTTTATTTCTCTCTATAATAAATTGCCTCTTAACGCCTTCCGCCAAAACAGTATTTTGCGCTAAAGCCGCGTCTAAATGTTTTTGTTTTATTTTCGCGCTGAAAGCAAAATATAAAGAAGCGGCAGCAAGCGCGCAAATAATAATATTTTTTATATTCATAAAATCTCCAAAACCTCCCCGCAACGCGCAAGCGGCCTAAACGGCGCGCCAAGGGAAATATGTATCCATTTTCCCTCGTAAATAAGCTGCCCGTAACGCACATACTGCGCGGCGCGCAATATATCAAAAGCTTCTTTAAGCGCCACTCCCGCAGGCACAAAATCAGCCGCCTGCCCAAATAGATGCTGGGATTTTGCCGCGCCGCCCACCGCCTTATTTAACTGCGCGCAGCGGTACGCGCTGGTTATAATCAGCGGCGTATTAAGGGCAAGGCGCGCGGGTTCAAGAATGTAATTGGCAAGCAAAGCCAGTTCTTCTATATGATTTAAGGCGGCAAGGCGGTTTGCTTCAAGTAAATATTTACGATTTGTAATTGTTAACTCTTCAAAAGAAAAGTGGGGGGAAAGTTGTTTGTAAGTCATTATTTTGTGCCGAAAGGCGGTAAAAGAGGATTTTTGCGGTTTTACGTCGTAGAACTGCCTAATTATATTAGCTTAAAAAAAGCCGCAAGTCAAATAAGCAAATGCTTAAGGCGCAAATAAAGGCTAAAATTTACCTAATATAAAAATTAATTGTATATAATTGCTTAAAAGCCCATACACTGGCGTTATTTTGATAAAATATATATACATTTATGGAAAAAAATACATTCAACAAAGACTTAAGCCCCACAACACTTAAAGGTTTATCTAAAAAATTGTGGCCTCTTGTCAAACCATATTGGTTTAGAACGCTTATCGGCGTTTTGCTCACTATTCCCGTCGGCGCTTTGGACGGCACGGTAGCATTATTCTTAAAAAGTTACGTAGATAATGTTGTCGTCGCAAAAAGCGCGCAGTGGGCGGGTTATATACCGCTTTTGATAATAGCTTTTACCGTTGTACAGGCTATACTTAATTACAGTTCCACATATTTAAACAGCTGGGTCGGCAATAAAATAACTACGGACCTTAAAAAGAAACTTTATACAAAACTTCTTTCTTTTGACCCCGGTTTTTTTGACACCCACAATTCCGGCGATGTCGTCTACCGTTTTTATTCCGATGCGGACACGGCCAGCAACAGCCTTGTAAACAATACAAAGTTATTCCTTACAAGAGTCTTTTCCTCCATCGGTTTGATAGGCGTGCTTTTGTATAACTCTTGGCAGCTTACCATAATAGGCGTTGTGGTATTGGGCGCGGCGGTTATACCTATGCAAAGCGTAAGACGCAGAATTAAAAAAATTACGCCTAAAATAGTAACTTCAGGCTCCGACGTTATTACATCTTACAACGAAACCTGCGGCGGCTACAAAACCATTACCGCCTATAACCTGCAGGATTATCAGCTTAAAAAGCAGTATTCCATTTTGGACGAATTGTTTTTCCTGTCAATGAAAATGGTAAAGCATACCAACTGGCTTTCCCCGTTGATGCACGTTGTAATTTCCCTCGGTATAGCTGGCGTTATATGGTACGGCAACCACCTTATCTTAAACGGCACAATTACCAGCGGTAACTTTGCTTCTTTTATAGCGGCGCTTTTGATGCTTTATACCCCGCTTAAAACAATGGGCAACAGTTTTATTGACATACAAAAAGCTTTCTTGGCCATAGAGCGCGTGTTTGAAGTTCTTGCCTTTACGCCGTCAATAAAATCCGCCGCCAAAGCAACAAAAATAAGCGGGCTTAATAATGAAATTTCTTTCCAAGACGTCTGCTTTGAATACAAAAAAGACGTGCCTGTTCTTAAAGATATTAACCTTACCGTTAAAGCGGGTACAACCACCGCATTGGTGGGCAACTCGGGCGGCGGCAAGACCTCTTTTGTTAACCTCCTGCCAAGGTTTTACGATATAAAAAGCGGCTCAATAAAGATTGACGGCATTGATATCCGCGATATAGATTTAATGTCGCTTCGCAGCCAGATAGCGGTTGTGTTTCAGGATAACTTCCTGTTTACGGGTACGATACGCGAAAACATTTTAATAGGCAACCCCTCCGCCACGGAAGAAGACCTTAAAGAAGCGGTTACAAACGCTCATCTGGACGATTTTATATCCACCCTTAAAAACGGTTTAGATACCGATACGGGCGAGCGCGGCGTAATGTTATCGGGCGGGCAAAAGCAGCGCATAGCAATAGCCAGAGCCTTCCTTAAACGCGCGCCGATAGTAATATTGGACGAAGCTACAAGCGCTTTGGATAATAAGTCCGAAGCTATTGTGCAAAAAGCCATAGAAAACCTTATGCGCAATAAAACCGTTTTTGTTATAGCCCACAGGCTTTCCACCGTTCAAAATGCGGATAGAATTGTGGTTATAAACGAAGGCAACATAGTTGAAAGCGGCACGCACGAAGAGCTGCTTAACAAAGGCAACGGGGCTTATAAAACACTTTACAATGCGCAGTTTAAAACTAAAAACAAAGAGGTATCTTCAAGTGAAAAACAAGCATAAACTCTTTATTAATATGGCCACGCTTGTGGCGGGCCAATCCACCTGTTGCCGCCTGCAGGTAGGCGCGGTTCTTGTTAAAGACAACCGTGTTATAAGCATTGGTTTTAACGGCGTACCCAGCGGGCAAACCCATTGCGAAGACCATTTTATGGAAATTTATAAAGAAAAGTTTACCGCACAATATCCCTCTTTTGCGGAATTTATAAAAACGCGCGACTTTTTTGATTTACACGGGCAATGGTCCAACGATAACGAACTCCACGCCGAGCAAAACGCCATTTTATTTGCCGCCAAAAGCGGTATAGCCACGCAGGGGGCGGACCTTTATGTAACGCTTTCCCCGTGCATACACTGCGCCAAGGTTATCATAACCGCAGGCGTAAAAAAGGTTTTGTTTAAAGAACTTTACGACCGCTCTTGCGAAGGCGTAGTCTTTCTTAACAAAAACGGCATAGAATGCAGAAAGCTGGAAGAAGACGAACTTAAATAAACCTTCCGCTCTACTTTATATAACGGCCCGCAAGGGCCGTTTTTATTTGCGGCGCACGCCTAAAGCATCATAAAAAAATCCAAAAAATTATAGTATAATTATCTATATGAAAAACACCACACAAACCGTTTTACAACCTCAGCAGCACGGCATTATAGATAAAGCCATAATATCTTTTAACACCAATAAAAAGGTCGTCCTTATAATTGCGGCGGCAGTATTGGTTGCGGCAGCAGGTTATACCGCTTATAATCACAGCAAAAAACAAGCCTACCAAGACCAATGGTCCAAACTTTTCGGCGCGGAATTAAGCTTTGTTTCCTCTAAAGAGCAATCCTTAACTCCTTTGGAAAATTTTGTATCCGCCAATCCCAAAACAGGGGCGACGGTTTACGCTAAACTCACTTTAGGCAATGCCTATTACCAAATGCAGGATTATGCAAAAGCAAAAGATTATTTTAATCAGGTATCCGCGAGCGACAATAAAGAACTTGCAGCTTTGGCAGATGTTTCCGCCATCGCGTGCGACCTTGCCTCCAAAGACTATGCATCAACAATAACCTTGTCCGACGCTTTTGCCGCCAAATATCCCACGCACTTTGCCTTAGCGCAGGTTTTGCAGTATAAAGCTTTAGCGCAGGAACTTGCGGGTAATGCCAAAGAAGCCAAAGAAAATTACACAAAAATAACCATGCAATACCCCAACACTTATTACTCGGCCTTTGCGGATTTACGCCTTAAAGACCTTAAATAAGTTAAAGTTTTACGTCGTAAAACCCGCCGCTTAACAACGGCGGGTTTTTTTATTGCCCTTAAGGGTTGACACCTCCACTTTAAAATTATAGAGTGGGGGGGTAGGCAACATCTAACTCTTAGGAGGGATATGATGAAAAAGTTACTAGGCGTATTATTTGCTTTGGCCCTTGTTGTCCCGGCTATGGCAGGTAATATATTCAGCAATGTAGAAACTTATGGTGAAGTGCAAACAATCGGCTCTTTGACGGAAAACGCAGGGGCGGACTCAAGCATAAGAGATACATCAAACAGAGTAATGTTTGGTTTGGGTATGGACCTTGTGGAAGATGTAAGAGCCAATGTCTCCTTCTTAAACACATCGTATTGGGGGACTTCCGGGCAACACGGAGATAACATTGACACTTTCTTACAGGAAATCTATGTTCCTGAAGCCAATGTTACGATAAGCAATGTTTTCGGCGCGCTGGATGTAAAAGTAGGCCGCCAATTTTACGGAGATGAGGACAGCAGTGTAATGTATTTCGGTCCTACACATTACAAGTCCACAATAGAAGCTCCCACGGGGAGTCATCCCGGTTATACAAATGTCAGAGATTCTTGGGGCTTAGATGCCGCAGTCGTCAGCTATAACGGCGACAAATGGGCTATGAACGCCATCTATGCTAAACTTAACGAAACCTTCTCCGACAAAGACCAAGATATTTCCATTGCAGGTTTTGACGTAAAAGCGAACATTACCAATAACTTGCTTTTACAAGCCTATATGTATGATTTCAGAAACGGCGGCGCCGCTTCTAAAAATCAGCATTTCGGCTTCTGGGGCGTAAAGCCTTCCTATACCGATGACGTCTTTACGGTTTCCGCCGAAATGGCAAAAAACTATGACGACCAAGTCTTCGGCAAAAACAATGAAGGCTGGATGCTTAAAGCTGACGCTAAAGTAAACTATGCTTTAGCCACTTTAGATTTTGCACCCAGAATCGGCTATACCCATACGGAAAAGAGTTTTGGCGCATACGGCAACTATATGCCGGGGTTAATCTTCTCTAACAGAACAGGCCAGTTGTTCACTAATGAAGATGCCCTGCGCGTGCTTAATGCCGGCGTAGACTTTAAATTTGCCGCGCTTGATAAAGTGTCCTTCGCTTTGGACTATTTTGCCATCAAGTTTGGTACCGCAGGCAGAAGCCACGCCGATTGGTTAGGCAACGAATTTGACCTTATGGCCAAATATGCCGTCAATGAATATGTAGAACTCCACGCGGGCGTAGGTTATATGACCAACGTCAAGCAGGGTTTTGCGTATCAGAACAATGACCCGTACTCGGGCCAGCTCGGCATGATTGTAAGATTCTAAAAATAAAAAACCATAAAAAACCGCTCTCTAATAAAGGGCGGTTTTTTTATTCCCCTTAAAGTAATATTTATTTGTGCGGCAAACAAAAATTAAGTAGTATAAAGTTAGTCATTACCTATTTTCACACGGAGCGTTATAAAAAATGGCATCTGATATAGAAAATCTGTATGAGCAAATTTTTAAAACCGCGGGCGGGGAGCAAAACTTTTCTTCCCTCGGTTCGTGCATGACACGACTTCGCTTTACGCTTAAGTCGGAAGACGGCCTTAACTTAAAAGACTTTAACAAAATCACAGGCGTTTTGGGTTATGTAAAAAGCAATAACCAACACCAAATTATCGTCGGCCCCGGTAAAGCGGGGGAACTGGCGGCATTTATCCTTTCCAAACACAATATAGCCCCGCTTTCAGACGCTTCTGCCACCATAGGGCAGGACAAACAAGTAAAAGCGGAAATGAAAAAGAAATACGCCAGCAACCTTAGCGCGGCCTGCGCAAAGATAGGCAATATCTTTTTACCGCTTATACCCGCATATATCGGCTGCGGGCTTATCTTGGGCGTAAACAATATTTTAGGTAAAACCGTACTTGCCGCCTATCCCGACGTAACCGCGCTGCTTGCGGTATTTGGCAACGGCATATTTTTTTACTTAAGCGCGATTGTGGGTTATAACGCGTGTAAGGAATTTGGCGGCACGCCCGCGCTGGGCGTGGCTTTTGCGGGTATTTTAAACATTCCCGCGTTAAGCCAAATAAAACTGTTTGGGGAGGCTCTTACCCCAGGTAAAGGCGGCATTATAGCCGTGCTGCTTGTGTGCTACTTCGGCAGTATGTTTGAAAAGCTTCTTAAGAAACGCTTAAAAGGCAGCAGCGATATGTTTTTAACGCCCACGCTTACCGTCTTAATAATCGGCTTTCTTTCTCTTGCGGCGATACAGCCCGTTGCGGGTTGGCTGTCCGAACAGCTTGCAATATACACACAAAAGGCCATAAGCCACGGCGGTATGTTTACGGGTTTTATTTTGGCAGGCACCTTTTTGCCCGTCGTAATGTTGGGCATACACCAAAGCCTTGTCCCGCTTTACCAACAGCTTATAGATACGCTTGGCAATAACCCGCTCTTCCCCATACTTGCAATGGCGGGCGCGGGGCAGGTGGGCGCGAGCATAGCGGTATTATTAAAGACAAAAAATGAAAGACTTAAAACCATTGTCAAAAACGCTTTGCCCGTCGGTATTTTGGGCATAGGCGAGCCGCTTATCTACGGCGTAACGCTGCCGCTGTTTAAACCTTTTATAACGGCTTGCGTTGGCGCGGCCTTCGGCGGGGCGGTAATATCGGCTTTGCACGCCACGGCGGCAATACCCTTTGGCGTATCGGGCGCAGTGTTGCTTTTGGCGATGAGCGACTTGCACAGCACAGTCTTTTATTTCGTCGGTATGCTTACCGCGATTGCGGCAGGTTTTGCAGCCACTTGGTTTGTAGGTTTTGAAGACCCGATAGAATAAAATAATTTAGCGCAAAACAAAACCCCGTTTTTTAAAAAAATAACGGGGTTTTTTATTTGCTATCAAAAAAGTTGCTTCCGACGATAAATATTAAAAATAAGCCCTATTTTTAAGGGGGGGTCAAAACCGTGCAGATAAATATTTTACAATAATCGCAGCAACAGTTAAATACTGCCTGTTACATTTCTTCGCCGCATTGCTTTTATAGTGGTATCATATATGTGTAAGGAGATACTTACTATGAATAAAAGAATGTTAGCAGTTACATCGGTTATGTTTGCGGCGGCTTTCTGCGCAGCCCAGACAACACCCGCTGCTGCTCCCGCACCCGTTACAACAACCCCTGCGGCCGCAACAGTAAAGACAGAAGTTAAGCAGGAAGTAAAAGCGGTAAAGACAGAAACAAAAACAGCAAAAAAAGCTGCCAAAGCCGCTGAAAAAGAAGCAAAGAAAGAAGTAAAAGCAGAAGTAAAAACAACCGCCGCTACAGTACCCGCCGCTCCCGTAACGGAAGCCGCCGCTGCTGTAAAGACAGCTGTAAAATAGTAGGGTTATATTTAATAACAAGTCCGCGCTTTAAGTTTATGGCGCGGGCTGTTTTTTTGGGTTAAAATCTTGTATTATCTGGGTATATAGTTTAACTTTAATCACTATATTTTAAAGGAGATAATTATGAAGAAATTTTTATTACTTTGCGTTTGCGCCGCCGCTATGGCGTCCTCTGCAAATGCGTTTAAGGTTTCGGCTCCCGCCGCGGCAGAAGGGGAAAAAGCGGCAGCATCAACCAAAAAAGAGGCATCCGCCTCAACTGAAACTGCTAAAAAAGAAGCCGCTACCGCCGCCTCCAAAACAGATTCTTTAGGTGCCGCCGTCAGCGAAATGAAGGTAAATGCCGACGCTGCAGTAGCAGCCCAAACCCAAAAAGCGACAACCGACGCGCAAGGAATGACGACTAAAGCCGCAGAGGTTAAAGACGCAAATAAAACGCCTTCTATATTAAATAATATGGCTACGGGTTTGCCGCAGAATCCCGAGAACTCCAATAAGCCTAAAGACACAAAAAAGAAGTAATAATTTAACACAAAAATTACGGTTATAAAAAATCCCTCCGTTTTTACGACGGGGGGGATTTTTTTATTAGAATACGCACTTTAATTTCAAAACCATTCCAAACTCCGTCCATATAAAGAAATATCTATTTTGCTAGTCTACAAAAATTACGTAGATATTTTTTAATATAATAAAGTCATATTTATTGAGGGGATAAGAATAGCATGAATATCAATTTAAAACAACTAACCGAAGAGAATCTCATATCTTTATACTCAGACGTAACAAAAGAATTAAAAAGCAAAGGAATTGTAAAAACTAAGAATATCGTAGGCGATCTTGGCGAAACCCTTGCAAAGAGGCATTATTGCACTAATCCTAACTTTCCTAATTTGACAGATGAAAAGATTGGAGCAAAAAACATTGATGCAAGAGATGTTAACGATAAAACATACAGTATAAAATCTACCTCAACAAAAACTACAGGCGTGTTTAGAGGGCTTCCACCTAAAGACTCCCCCGAGGAGGGACCCAAACTTTTTGACTACGCTGTTATATGCAAGTTCGACGACAATTTATCCTTGGAAGCTATTTATCAATTAACATGGGAAAAATTTAGAGAAAACAAACACTGGCAAAGCCGAGTTAAAGCGTGGTACTTAATTATCAATCGTAAATTAATACAAGACGCTGTTACTATATATAGAAGAGAATGATAATAACACACCCGCCTAAAAAATAATACCAGTACGGCCTGAAATGCAAAATTTGTTCTTTCAGGCCATTTCTTTTTTCCGTGAAAAACAATGCTCAAAAAGTACATTTTAAAAATAACAAAACTAGGTTGAGGTGCCACGCCGATGCCCACGTGTGGCTTTTTTGACGCCAAAAAGCGCCGCGGAGGGGGGATTCTTTCAAAATGGCCCGCAAATAGGCTTTTTTTAATGTCCCGCCCCCGCCCATCCCCCAAACCGCTTAAAAAGAGGGAAGATTTTTAAAAATTGCAAAATTTTGCGGCGTTTTTGACAAAACCATAAAATCCCAAATATTTTTAAAAAACCAAAATAATGCCAAAAAACAAAAAACAGACAAAATCCACCCCAAAACATCAAAAAAATAGTTGGAGCAAAAATTAATCCAACAAAATACTAAAAACCTTAAAATATTTTATTGGTCTAAAATTTAATCCAACACCTTGCCTTATATGCAAATTATGTAAAAAGGGGGAAAACTGCCCTTTGCAAAATATGGGGTAATTTTGCAAATCAAAATCCGTAAAAACCAACGGTTTTTGCAAGCCGCCAAAACCTGCTTGGCATATATTTTGAGGGTTTTGGGGCCTCTGCGGCGGTTATGACAAATATTTCTCGTCTTAGAATTGGGGGTATGCACAGCTTATGACATATAATGACATAAAGCAGACATATGTTGACATATAAATAAAACAATGATAGTATATGACAAAAGCTGTTAACAGTTGTGGGCAAACCCTTTTTGGGAGGCACTTTTATGCAAGATGAGCAAAACAAGAATTTAAGGCTTCGTATCCGCTTAAAATCGGGCGAAGAATTTGAAGCGGAAGGCGACATTACCTTTATCTCCCGCCAAAAAGAAGCTTTTTTAAACCTTATCGGCAACGCGGAAGAACCGCAAACCAAAACCGCACGCCCTGCCGCCTACAACGGCCCGCTGGCGCAAAAAATATCTCCGCAGGCGCAACTCTTTCAAGCGCAAAACGAAACGGTACAGCCCCCTCAACCGCAGATATTACCCTCTTACCTCAAAACCGCCCAGACGGCAAAAGCGCAAAACACCGTCCACATACCCGCGCAAGACGTATGGGATAAAATTGCCTACTCCGACGGGGAGGACATTATAATAAGACGTAAGGATAAAAACCTAAACCCCTCCTCGGCGGCGCTTATCATATTGGGCGCAGCAAAAGTGCTTAAAAACCGCCCTTCCTTAAGCGCGTTGGAACTTTCCAAATCCTTAAAACTTTCGGGCTATTTAAAGGGGGATTTACGTCTGGACAGGGCAGTCGCGCCAGAGGTAAAAGACTCCTCCGTCGTATTTGAAGGCAGCAAAAGAAACCGCTTTTATTCCCTCACGCAAAAAGGCTTGGCAAAAGCCTTTACGACGGCGGAAAAGATAATTCTTGCGGAAGATAAGCAAACTCATCTTTAATTGAAAGCGCTTTTACGACGGCAACTTCAAACCGCAAGGCAAAAAAGGTAAAATGTTTATATCATTCAGATATATTATCTGATATAAAACACTGGAGGAATTATGAAGAAGACAATAACTTTTTTAGCCCTCGGCGTAATGGTCTTAACGGCCTGCACAACCCCGGGTAAAAGAACAGCCATCGGCGCAGGGGTAGGCGCGGCAGGCGGGGCTTTGGCTGGCGCGATAATCGCCAACAATACGGGCGGCAAATCCGAACAGGGCGCAATATACGGCGCGCTGGCAGGGGCTGCAATAGGCGGCGGCATCGGTAATTACTACGACAAGCAGGCAAAAGAGCTTGCAAAGATTGCCGACGTTAAAAAAACCGAAAACGGTTTAGAAGTCACGCTTAAAAACGATATTCTTTTTGTTAGCGACAGCTATGCTCTTACCGATAAGTCCAACACAACCTTGTCGGAGTTAACAACGGTATTAAAGAAATATCCGCAAAATATTATAGTTGTAGAAGGCCACACGGATTCCACGGGTTCCGCCGCGCATAACCAAACCCTGTCGGAAAACCGCGCGCAGGCAGTCTATAATTACGTCGTCGGTCATCAGCTTAAAACCAGCAGCATAACCTTTATCGGATACGGCTCCAAACAACCCGTTGCCGATAACTCTACCGAAGCAGGCAGAGCGCAAAACCGCCGCGTTAACCTTAAGATTACGGCCAACCCCAAATTGGTTAAATAATAGTCTTAAATAAAGCATACTTTAAGCCCCCGTTTCTTTATAGAAGCGGGGGTTTTTATTTGCGCCAAAATTGTGTGTTTTTATCCCCGCCGCCACCGCCGTCCGCCGTAGAACAAATTGATAGACAGCCAGCGTGGCTTTTCAGATTTTGAGGGAATTTTGATTTTCTTCTAAGTGTGAACTAATATATTTTACAAGTATTTTGCGGCAATACAATGAGCAGGGAGGGAAGGATACCGTGAGCGGCTGGAAGCCCGTGTATCTGACCGACCGAAGCGACAAAGGATTGCCGCAAAAGACGCCGTCAAAATCGCGTGATTT
>JAEXBW010000073.1 GCA_023393825.1 Elusimicrobiota bacterium
GAAATTTCTTTAACATATTATCACCTTTTTTAACCTGTTTTTACGACGTATTTATTAAAGAATAACAAAAAAGCCCGCATAAAGGCAAATAGGCGGATATTTGCGGGGGTTGATTTTTGCCCGCGCCCGCATATACTATGTATAAGATTTGCAAGGAAAGGCGGCCCGTAAAAGAAGTTTGGGCATTGCCTTATGGAGGGAAGTCCTCCTCTTCTTTTGGGGGGAGGCATTAAAAATGAAGCATAACACCACAAAATAAACCCCGTTGACGGTATCAGCGGGGTTTATTTATGCCCTTTTCGGCGTCCCGCCCGCCAGATATTTGCTTTGTCTTTTTGTTTTGTTGTTTAAGCCCCCGTTCCTGTTTGTTTAAGGCGATTTTGAGCGTCTATAAAATTATATTTTGCGTATCCAACGCAAGCGGCTGTGCGAAATAAAAGGCAATGATTTGTTTTCAACCGCTTAATTGCCTTTTATAAGTTGCCCTTGCGGGAGCAAAAATATAATTTTATGCGAATATGAGCCTTAAATAAACAGGAATAAAAAAGTATGATGAGGCAAAATAAGTATATGCAAAAAAACACCCTATAAAAAACACTCTGATATCAATTAGCCAAATAAAAAACCCCGCCGAAGCGGGGTTTTAAACTTGACCATAACGTAAGATTAACGTTTGGAGAACTGGAAGCGTCTTCTTGCTTTCGGTTGACCCGGTTTCTTTCTTTCTACCATTCTGGGGTCTCTTGTTAAGAAGCCTTCTTTTTTCATAGCTTTTTTATTGTCTTCGCCCAAAACCGCAAGAGATCTTGCGATAGCGTGGCGAATGGCGCCTGCCTGAGAGGCAATACCGCCGCCGACAACTTTAACTTTTACATCATAAGCCTTTTCCGCTTTAATTTCTACGAGCGGGGAAAGAACTGTATCCTGATGTCTGGGGCAGCCTACAAAGTATTCTGTCAAAGGCTTGGTGTTGATAACAACTTTACCTGAACCTTTAACAAGTTCTGCCTGGGCTACGGAGGTTTTTCTTCTTCCGGTTTTAATTTGTTTGGTTTCTGTCATAAAATTCACCCTTTATTTATTTACCTTATCGGCAAAAGAATGTTCTTCGGTTGCAAATAATCTGAGTCTTTTCATTCTTTTAGCGCGGAGTTTGTTGTTATCCAACATGCGGAAAACGGCAAGTTCAATAACCTTTGTGGGGTCATTTTCCATCTGCCTTTTGAAGGGGATTTCTTTGCCGCCTTTTGCATAACCGGAGTGTGTAAAATAAACTTTATCTTCAAGTTTATTACCGGTAACTTTGATTTTTGCCGCGTTTGTTACGACGACAAAATCACCGCAGTCCATATTGGGTGTGAAAGTTCTTTTGTGCTTACCCATAAGAAGAACGGCCAATTCCGTGGCTAATCTTCCTAATGTTTTGCCGGACGCATCAATATGATGCCATTTCCTGCTTGCTTCTGCTTCCTGTACGGAAGGTAGATATGTTTTGCTCATTTTGTACCTTGTGTGTTTATAGGATTTGACTCGGGTCCTATCGCACATATTTAATTTGCGGGGTGGTGTCCCTGCATTTACCGCACGTTACCACAACGCACGGTTAAAAACTATTTACAACTTAAATCAAACGAGGAGTGGTTGGGATAGGATTCGAACCTATGTAGGGCACGCCCGACGGTTTTACAGACCGTTGCTTTTGACCGCTCAGCCACCCAACCGATCCTCAAAATTCTC
The DNA here is from genome assembly GCA_023393825.1 of Elusimicrobiota bacterium. Classification (GTDB taxonomy): domain Bacteria; phylum Elusimicrobiota; class Elusimicrobia; order Elusimicrobiales; family Elusimicrobiaceae; genus Proelusimicrobium. Next base: position 1,738 of record JAEXBW010000073.1, read on the forward strand.
TCTAGCGGTTTCTCTAGCGTTCCTTTACAGGGACGAAAAAACAACCGCCGGTTTTATAACTTACTTAAACCGGATATGTAAATTATAACAAATATACTTATCAAATCACAAGCAATTTACAGCGTTTTTCGGCGTTTGCGCCTTTTAATTACAATACTTCTTTTAACGCTGCGGTAAACTCCGCCCAGGGTTTAGCGTCGCCGCCGCCCTGCGCAAAATCTTCCCTGCCGCCGCCGCGTCCGTTAAGCACAGCGGCAATTTTAGCGGCAATTTCGTTTGCTTTCGCGCCGCCTTTAAAGCTTTTTACCACAAAGGACTTTTTGCCTTCCTTATCCGTGGCAACCAAAATTACTTTATTTGGGTTTTTATCGGCAAGATTATCGGAAAGGTTCCTAAGTTCTTTAATTTCCGTATTTTCCGCGTTAAAAGCCACAAGTTGCGCGCCGTTTTTAAGCGTAAATTCTTCCTGCGAGGCTTTATCCCCGCCGCTTAAAAGCTTGCGTTTAAGCTCGGCAATTTCTTTGCGCAATTCCTTTTCCGTTTCCACAAGGCTTTCGGCCTTTTTAACAAGTTCGGGAACGGTGGTATTTAAAATTCTGCTGGTCATTAAAGCTGTGTTTGCGCTTTCTTTAAGCGCCTCTATCGCGCTTAAGCCCGCAACCGCTTCAATACGTCTTACGCCTGCGGAAACCGCGCTCTCTTTAAGTATGCGGATAGCCATAATTTCTGCGGTATTCTTTATATGTGTTCCGCCGCAAAGTTCAAGGCTGGCTCTGTTTAAAGGGTCGTTAAAACCGTCTTTTGCAATAAGCACAAAGCGGGCGGGGTCCGCATAAGTTTCGCCAAGCAGAATTGTTGCGCCAAGGGCTTTTGCATCTGCCAGCGGGCGCACCTGCGTTTCCACCTTTAAGTTTTGCGCTATTATGCTGTTTGCTTCGTTCCACACCGCTAAAAGCTGTTCGGGAGTGGGGGCGGAAGCGACGGTATAGTCAAATCTCAGTTTATCTGCCGACACATAAGAACCCGCCTGATGCACCTGGTCGCCCAAAATGCGCCTTAAAGCGGCGTTAATAACGTGTACGGCGGTGTGGTTGGAGGCGGTTTTAAAGCGGTTAATACCGTCAACTTTAAGGGTAACGGTTTGGCCTTTTTTAATACTGCCTTTAACTACTGATATTTTATGTAAATAAAGTTTTTCCAGCGGCTTTTGCGTGTCTGCAACTTTAACGGTTTCTTCCCCGTCAATTTCTATACTGCCGATGTCGCCCACCTGCCCGCCGCTCTGCGCGTAAAAGGGAGTGGTGTCAAACACGGCGTAACCGTTGGCGTCTAAAGAATCAACGCTCTTGTATTCTTTTGTAAGCAAAGCCAAAACTTTTGCGGACTGCGTTAAAGTTTCGTAACCCGTAAAAACAGTGGCGGAAAGTTTGCTTTCCAACTGTTGCATTACAAGCACTTTTTCTTTTTCAAATTCGTCAATTTCCGTCTTAGAACTTTCTTTTGCGGCTTTTTGCGCTTCGTAAAAACCTTTCTCATCTAAAGTTATATTCTTTTCGGCAAGAATTTCCTTTGTAAGTTCAAGGGGAAAGCCGTAAGTTTCGTAAAGGTTAAACGCTTCCTCGCCCGATATAGCGGCGGGATTATTTTTGATAAGACCTTGCAGTCTTTGCTCGCCGTCGTTTAAGGTTTTAAAGAAAGCTGTTTCTTCCGCCTTAAGCGCGGTCATAACGTGCAGGCCCGTGGGCAAAAGTTCGGGGTAAATATCTTTATAAATTGCCATTATAGTCGGCACAAGTTCGTGCAAAAAGGGCGTATTCCTGCCCAGTAATTTACCGTACCGCGCGGCGCGTCTTATAAGACGGCGCAAAATATAACCGCGCCCGTCATTTGCGGGCAAAACGCCTTCGGAAATTAAAAAGGTTGCCGCTCTTGTGTGGTCAGCCACAATGCGCAGGGTGGAAGTTTCTATTTTTGTCTTGCCTTCCGTGCGCAATATTTTTTTGGCGTGGTCTATAACGGTTGTAAATAAATCGGTATCAAACGGGTTATCAACATTTTGCATAACCATGCAAAGTCTTTCAAGGCCCATACCGGTATCAATATTTTTTTGCGGTAAAAGTTCCAATGTGCCGTCTTCTTTGCGGTTAAACTGGGTAAACACAAGGTTCCAAATTTCTACATATCTTCCGCAGTTGCAGGCAATACCGTTTTTGGCGCATTCGGGGCAACCTTTATCTTCACCAAAGTCGTAATAAATTTCCGTACACGGGCCGCAGGGGCCTGTAGGTCCCATAGTCCAAAAATTGTCCTTTTCGTCAAATTCGTAAATTCTCTTAGGGTCAACAAGTTTGGACCACGCGTCAAAAGCTTCTTGGTCGCGCGGCGCAATGCCGCCTTTGTAAATGCTTACATAAAGTTTATTTTTATCTATCTTAAGAACTTCGGTAAGATATGTCCACGCCCAGGGGATAGCTTCGGCCTTAAAATAATCGCCGAAGGAAAAATTACCCAACATTTCAAAAAAAGTTAAGTGTCTTTTTGTAAAGCCGACATTATCAATATCGGTAGTTCTTAAACATTTTTGTGATGTCGTAGCGTTTTTAAGGTCTTTTTTTAAGCCTAAAAAATTTGCTTTAAACTGCACCATGCCGGCGGAAGTAAAAAGAAGGGTAGGATCTCCGTGCGGAATAAGCGAGCTGGAAGGAAGTATGGGAAGCCCCAATTTATTAAAATAATTTAAATAGCTGCTGCGTACCTGCTGACTTTTCATAATTATAATACCTCAAAATATTATAAAGTATATCATATATATGACTGGTGATTCTATAAGCAAAATGCTGTTTATAATTAACCCCAAATCAGGCAAAGGCGCGGATGCTTCTTTGCTTGCGGGCGCGGTTAAAAACAAATTTCCCTCCGCACAGGTTGTTTATACGGAGCGCAAGTACCACGCCAAAGAACTTGCCGCGCAGGCGGTTAAGGACGGCGTGCAAAAAGTTATTGTCGCAGGCGGCGACGGCACAATAAACGAAGCCGTGCAAAGCCTTGCGGGTACGCAAACCGCGCTTGGCGTTATAGCGCGCGGCAGCGGTAACGGTCTTGCGCGCGAGCTGGGTTGCCCTCTTGGTAATTTTGACCTTGCCCTTGAAAATATAAAAAACTCAAAACCCGTCCTTTGCGACGTGGGTATGGCGCAGGGCGAATATTTTATAAATCTGGCGGGCCTTGGCATAGAAGCCGATATAGCGCATAAATTTGACGAGCAGGGCAAAACAGGCGCGCGCGGTATGTGGCCCTATTTTAAGATAGGTTTTAACGAAGTCATAAAATACACTCCTAAATATTTGGAAATTAATCTTGATGACGGGCAGTTTTTAAGCTGCACTCCCCTTACTTTGGTTTTTGCAAACGGACGCCAGTACGGCAGCAATTTTAAAATTGCTCCGCAAGCCAGCCTTACCGACGGATATTTGGATATGGTTATAGTGCAAAACGCCAACCCGCTAAGGCTACTTTTAAGCCTTCCCAATTTTTTTGTACAGGATTTCTCCCCCATAAAAGTTACCAAAGCGATAAAGGTCCAAAAGGCCCTTGTGCATTGCCGCGGAAACTTCTACTATCACATTGACGGCGAGCCTAAACAGGGCAAAGACACCTTTGAGATAGAAATAAAAAAAGCCGCCCTAAACATCTTAATGGAGTAGTTTTGTTAAGAGATTTATTTTCATTTACATATACTATCTGTTCCCTCTGGCAGGAATATAGACAGGATTCTTGGCTCGGAAGCAAAAAACAAAACGATAAAAAAGAAGACCTTTTAAAACCCATCACCGCAGATAATGTAAAAAAACAAATAATTTTTGCTCTACCCCTTGCAAAATTTGCGCAGATGCACGATAATATAACATTATTAAGTTTGTAAAACTTTTGTCTTTGCGGCAAAAGTCCGCGGTCTTCCCGCATCTTTTTGCGGTACTCCGCCGCAGGCGCTTCTCCCGCCGTAAGCAATGACGGGATTGGTTGACAGCCCAGCTAACAAATGATTTAATTACCAGACGGGGTTACCCGAAGGGTAAATTTGGAGGATGTTATGAAACTCAAAATCACAGCTAAAAATATTAAACTTACAGAAGCCATAAAAGACTACTGCCAATCAAAAGCAGATAAACTTGATAAATTTTTCGGGGACGAAGCATGGGCGGAAATCGTTTTAACCGTTGACAGAAAAATAAATCAGCGCGCAGAACTTACCGTTCACGCGAGCAAAAAGAAATTTACGGCAAAAGCCATAGAAGAAGATTTGTATAAAGCCATAGACGGAACAATCTTAAAAATAGAAGCGCAGATTAAAAAGAATAAAGGCAAAGCCGTACAAAGCAAAAAATTGCAGAAGGAAGACCTTGCCTCTTATTATGGCGCTGTCTTTGCTCCGCAAAATGATGTTAAATTTTCCGTTATTAAGCAGGTGGAAGTTCTCCCCATGAATCCGGAAGACGCCGCCTACGAAATGGAAAGACTCGGCTATACCTTTTGGATGTTCCTTGACGAAGAATCCAAACAGATTAACCTTATCTTCAAAAGATTGGACGGCACTTACGGGCTTATCCAACCCATAAAAGCAGCCAAATAAGGGTATCTCGTGCCAGAATTTGCCCGCACTATCACCGTAGAGCAGATGCTTGAGGCTAAAGGTAAAGAATTAAGCCTCCAGTTGCTCTGCGGCAAAAAGAACCTTAACAGGGAAATTACCAAAGCAACGGTAAATCGTCCCGGTCTTGCGCTTGACGGCCATTTGGAAAATTACCGCGCGGAAATAATACAAATTATCGGCCGCGGGGAATACGCCTTTTGCGCCAAATTGCCCTACGACGCGCTTAAAGAAAATTTTAAAAAAATGGTGGAAAGCGACGGCGTCCCGTGCGTTATAGTAACCGCAGGGATGAAGGTTCTCCCCGCCATTCGCCAAGCGTGTAAAGAAAAAGATGTTCCTCTTTTAACTACCAGCCTTGATACTTCAACTTTTGTTTCGGAACTTATCGCTTATTTAGACGATTGCATTTCTCCTCGCACGCATATCCACGGCGTTTTGGTAAAGGTGTCGGGCTTGGGCGTTTTAATCCGCGGCGACGCGGGCATCGGCAAAAGCGAATGCGCTTTAGAGCTTATCAAACGCGGTCATATCCTTGTGGCCGATGACGTGGTGGAAGTTCAACGCCGCCGCGGACATGTCCTTATGGGTTCTTGCCCGCCCATGCTCCAGCATTATATGGAAGTGCGCGGGCTTGGTATTTTGGATATAGAATTACTTTTCGGCGTGGGTTCTTCAATAGAATCTACAACAATAGAGATGGAAGTTAACCTTGTCGCCCCTACGGGGACAATAGACAGGGTTGGCATAGAGCAGCAAAAAGCTACAATTTTAGGGGCGGAAGTTAACTCTCTAACCATTCCCGTAACACCGGGCAGAAACTTAGCTGTTTTGATAGAAGTCGCCGCTTTAAACCAAAGGCTTAAAGGGCAGGGTATAAGCTCCGCCAAAGAATTTAACAAAAAGCTTTTAGACAAGATGAAAGGGAAGAAAAATGGAACCAAATAAAAAGGGAAAATTTTTTATAATCACGGGTATCTCAGGCGCGGGCAAAACGCAGGCGCTTAAGATTTTCGGCGATTTCGGTTTTTATTGCGTGGACAATTTGCCCATTGCACTTTTTAATGAATTTTCAAAATATCTTAAAGAACGTGACGACCTTAAAAACATTGCCTTAGGCATAGATATAAGGGAAGGCGAACGCATTAAAGATTTGCCTAAAATAATGAAGAGCATTGAAGGGCAGGGTTTTAACCCCAAACTTTTATTTTTAGATGCCTCTGACGAAGTCCTCGTCCGCAGATTTTCCGAAACAAAGCACAAACATCCTCTCGCCGAGCAGCTTTTAACAGCCATCGGCAGAGAAAGAGAACTTTTGGCACCCATCAAACAAAATGCCGACAGCGAAATTAAAACAAGCAATCTTACGCTTGGCGAACTTAAGGAAAAAATTTCTCAGTTATTGGAAATTAAATCCTCGCAAGAAATGAGCATCTCCGTCGTATCCTTCGGCTACAAACACGGCCTGCCTATGGAGGCTGATGTCGTAATGGACGTGCGCTTTTTGGCCAATCCCTATTACCAGCCCGAACTTAAAAACAAAACTGGGTTAGACGCAGAGGTGCAGGACTACATAAAAAAGTCCCCCTTTGCCGTTGAGTTTTTGGAAAAATTTACGGATATGGTTATGTACCTTATCCCCAAATATATTAAAGAAGGTAAATCTTACCTTACCATAGCGGTCGGTTGTAGCGGCGGCAAACACAGAAGCGTGTTTATGGCACACAGTCTTGCCGAAACTTTAAGAACAAAAAAACTTAAAGTGTCGGAATTCCACCGCGATATTAAGATAGAGAAGAAGGAAGTATGGTAAAAATTATTCTTGTAACGCATGGCGATATGGCAAAAGCTATGCTTGATACCGCGGCAAAGATATGTTCTTTTGAAGAAAATTCAATAGATGTTTTTACCGTCAGCGGTAAGATTGATTTACAAAATATCTCGGGCGGAATAAGACAAAAGATAGACCCTGCAGGCACGCTTATTTTGGTGGATACTTTCGGGGGAACCTCTTGCAATGTGGCGGCCGCGCTTACGCACGGTATGCCTAATGTCAGCGTAATTTGCGGGGTAAATCTTAATATGCTGCTTGCGGCAATCAACAATAGGGAAAAGCTTTCCTCCGACGAGCTTGCTCAAAAAGTGCTTGAAGACGGTAAAAAAGCTGTAATAAACGCTACGGAAAAACTAAAATAGATATATGGCAATAGTTTTTGCAAGAATTGATAACAGACTTATACACGGACAGGTGGTTGAAGGCTGGCTTCCCGCTACAAAGGTAAGCGAGGTTGTTGTGGTTTCCTCCTATGCCGCGGCAAGTTCTTTAATGAAGAAGATGTTGCGTATGTCGCTACCGTCGGGTTACGGTCTTAATATTTTTGAAGGCGCGCAGGCCGCGCAGTATCTTAAGGACCATGCGCAAGAGGCAATATTTTTAATATTGGAAGATTTCGCTTCTCTTTCTCATTTAGTTGACAACGGCGTAAAAATAGAAAGCGTTAATATAGGAAATACGAAGTACGAAGAGGGAAAAAAGGAATACGGCGAAGGGGTGTATCTTAACGAGGCGGAACTCGCCCTTGTTAAGGGCTTATCGGACAAAGGCGTAAAGTTTGATGTTCGCGCGCTTCCGTCCTCTCTCTCAACGAGGTTAATTTAATGCTGGAACTTATTATTTATTGTGCGATTATAGCCTTTATGGAACTTGATACCACATATCTGGGGCAGGTTTTAATTTCCCGTCCCGTAGTGGTTGGCAGTCTTTTAGGCTTTGTAACGGGTGATTTCTTTTTGGGCCTTCAAATAGGTATCTTTACCGAACTTATCTATCTTGATTTTATGCCCATCGGCGGCGTTGTTCCGCCCAGCGGCGCTGTCAGCACGGGCGTTGCCATACTTATGGCTCACTTCTTTTTAATGGATATTTATTTTGCCTTTTTCGTGGGCATTTTAAGCGGCATAATATTTTCTTTCATAGAAAAACAGATGAGAAGATACCGCGCCCAGCTTCTTCCCGCTATAGAAAAGGATATATTGGAAGGCAAAATTACCCCCGGCCGCGTACTTTTGCAAAGTTTAACTTTGCAGTATCTGGTCATTCTTACTTTCTTAATTATAACGCTTACCGTGGCAGGCCCCGGCTTTAACGCCATTAGCGAAGATATACCCGAAAAGCTTCATATAGCGTTTAAGTTTTCTTATTTTGTTGTGCCGTGGGTAGGTCTTTCTGTTTTGTTTATCTCTTTTAGCAGCAAACCCAAGGCGGATTAATATGATAAAAGATAATTTAAAAATATTTTGCAGAACATTCCTCTTGCAGGGTTTCTGGAACTACGGCAAATTACAAAATGTCGGGCTTTTATTTATAACGGAACCCGCATTAAAACGCCTACACGGCGCTAACCCGCCGATGTACAAACGCTCTCTTGCCAGAACGCTGGAGGCTTTCAACAGCAATCCCGTTATGAGTACCTACAGCATAGGCGCTATGCTTAAACAGGAAGAAAAAATAGCAGTCTGCCCTCTTGCGGAACTCCACGACGAAGAACGCGAATGGCGCATTATCCGCTCCAGCACGGCCAACACCGCCGCCTCGATAGGCGACAGGCTTTTTTGGGCAACTTTAAAACCGCTCTCTTTAGTTTTATGTTTTGTAATTTTATCGGCGGGCGAGATTCATGTATTAAAAGAAGAAATGTACCGCGGGGAAATGTTATTTTCCGTTTTGCTTGCCATCGGCGGCTCTCTTCTTGTTTATAATATTCCCGCCATCGCCGCGCGCTATAAAGGATTTTTGGACAGTTATAACGGCACCGAGGATAATTTTTACGGCCTCATCAACCTTAACTGGAATAAAGTTATAGCCTTCCTTAAAACTTTAGGGCAAATTTTTACGGTATTTATAATCTTCTTCGGCCTTTATATAAGGTTTAAAGACGCCATGCTTGATGCCGATTTTATAACAAGAGCCTCTTTGCTTGTTGCGTTTATCGTCTTAAGTATGTTTATGAAGAAGCTTAGCATACCCAATATTTTCTTATATGTTATAGCCACGGTGGTATTTGCCGCGGCGTCTTTCTTAGCTTAAAAAGGGGAACCCTTTGTGATAAAAGAAGAAATAAAAATTAAAAACAGATTAGGTATCCATGCCAGACCTGCGGCTATGATTGCGCAGGAAGCGGGCAAGTTCAAGAGCGAAATCTTTATTTCTAAAGACGGAATGGAAGTTAACGCCAAAAGTATTATGGGCATTATGATGATAGCGGCCGAACAAGGCAGCACCATAAGCGTTATGGTCAACGGCACTGATGAAGATAATGCTTTTAAGGCTATAAAAACAGTTTTAGGCAAAATTTTTGAGGAAGAATGATTACAATAAAAGGCATTGCGGCCAGTCCGGGTATCGCCATCGGCCCTGCCTATATAATAACGGCTGATACCGCCACTTTTGAAAAAAAGAAAATCCCTCCGTCAGAAACGGGCGCAGAAGTCCGCCGCTATGCCTGCGCTATAGAGCGCACCTTAGAAGACCTCAATAAAACAGAGGCAAAGGTAAAAGAACTTTTCGGCGCGGACTATGCCCAGCTTTTGCAGGCGCATAAACTTATCCTTCAAGATCCTATCCTCACCCAAGGCGTAATAAATAAAATAGAAAAAGAAAATGTATCTGCGGAATACGCGCTTTACGCCTCCGTGCAGGAAATTAATTCCACCTTTGAACTTTTAAGGGACGATTTTTTTAGAGAGCGCAAATTTGATATTGCCGACGTGGCAAAACGCCTTTTTGAAAACCTTACGGAAAAAAAGCAAAATAAATTTTCGGGCATACAAGAGCCTTCAATAGTAATAGCGCACAATTTATATCCGTCGGAAACTATTAACCTTAAAGGCAAAAATGTCTTAGCTTTCGCCACGGACGTCGGCGGTAAAACCAGCCACACAGCCATATTGGCGCAAAGTATGCAAATGCCCGCCGTCGTCGGCCTTTCCAACGCGGCAGAGCAAATAAGAAATGGCGACCTTGTTATTGTAGACGGGGAAACAGGCGTAATAATAATAAACCCCCCGCAAGATATTATTGCCGTCTATAAAAAAGAACAGGGCAAAATAAAAAAGGCGGAACGCTCCTTAAAAGACATCAGCACCCTGCCTAACGAAACTAAAGACGGACACAAAGTATCCCTTTATGTTAACTACGACCCGCGCAGAGATTTAAAGGAATGGGACTCTTTCCACTCCGACGGTCTTGGCCTTTTACGTACGGAATTTATTTATATGGACCGCCCCGAACCCCCGACGGAAGACGAGCAATTTGCAATATACAAAAAATCCGCTTTCCGTTTTGATACTCGCCCCTTTACAATCCGCCTTGCGGACTTGGGCGGGGATAAAATAGCGCAGCTGGGCCTTGCCCGCCACGAAACGGAAGACAATCCCTTTATGGGTTGCCGCGGCATAAGGTTATTTTTAAAATACCCAACTCTTATGCAAACGCAAATCCGCGCCATAATAAGAACGGCGGCAGTATCGGAAGCGGCAGTAAAAATTATGATACCGATGGTTTCTTCTTTAGAAGAAGTCATCACGGTAAAAAAAGTTTATAAAGCCTGTCTGGGCGAACTTTCCGCCAAGGGTATTGTGCCTAAAAAGCCAATACAGTTGGGCGTTATGATAGAGGTTCCTTCAGCCGCTTTAACTATGGACGCTATCCTGCCGGAAGTAGATTTTGTTTCCATAGGCACTAATGATTTAATACAATATCTTATAGCGGTAGACAGAGTAAACCAGGAAGTTGCCGATTTATACGACCCCTATCACCCCGCGGTGCTTAGGACAATAAACTTTATAATTCAGGCTGCGCGCAAGAAGGGCAAACCCGTCAGTATCTGCGGCGAAATGGCCTCCGACCCGGAACTTGTTCCCTTTTTGGTCGGCTTGGGCGTGGATATACTATCTCTGTCACCCAGAATGTTTTTGAGGATAAAAAATACTTTAAGAAACCTTAATTTCAAAGATTGTTCCAACTTGGCGCAGGCAGCTTTGCTTATGCCCAGTTCAACGGAAATAAGAAAACTGAAAGAATTTTATAAAACTGATGAAGAATCTTCGTAATTTTTCCATTGTAGCGCACATAGACCACGGCAAGACTACTCTTTCCGACCGTATCTTGGAAGATACCAATACAATACCTAAACGCCAAATGCAGGCGCAGATGTTAGACGGTATGGATCTTGAACGTGAGCGTGGCATTACCATTAAAGCCAAGGCCGTGCGCATCAAATATAAAGACTATATCTTAAACCTTATTGATACCCCGGGACACGTGGATTTTTCTTACGAAGTCGCCCGTTCTCTGCGTGCGTGCGAAGGCGTACTTTTACTTGTTGACGCCTCTCAAGGCGTGGAAGCGCAAACAGTTGCGCACGCGCACTTGGCGCAGAGCTTGGGTTTAAAAATTATTCCCGTTATAAATAAAGTAGATTTAAGCCAGTCCGACGCAGACGTGGCGGAAGAGCAACTTTGGGAAATTTTAAAAGACCCGATTACCGCAGAGCGCGTTAGCGCTAAAAGCGGCTTTGGCGTTGAACACCTTTTAGAGCGTATCGTGCAGGATATTCCCGCGCCGCAGGGGGAAGAAAACTCCAAAACCCGCGCGCTTATCTTTGACTCTTTTTACGACCCTTTCCGCGGCGTTATCGTATACGTCAGAATGGTTGACGGCGTATTAAAATCAGGCCAGAATATAAAACTTATGGCGTCGGGTTTCTCTTCCAAAATAGAAGAACTCGGTTTTATGACGCCCAAGCAGGAAAAAGGTACGGAATTAAGAGCGGGTGAAGTAGGTTATATCATCGCGGGCATTAAAGATATTCACCAAGTTCAGGTCGGTGATACCGTAACACTTACGGAAGCCCCCGCAGAAATTGCGCTGCACGGCTATACCGAAACGAAACCCGTGGTTTTTGCCAGTATCTTCCCGATAGAAACAACCGATTATCCCCTTTTAAGGACAGCCTTGGAAAAGCTAAATCTTTCCGACTCTTCCTTCAGTTATCAAAGCGAAACTTCAAAAGCTTTGGGCTTTGGTTTCCGTCTGGGTTTTATGGGTCTTTTGCATATTGAAATTGTAAAAGAAAGATTGGAACGCGAGTTCGGTTTATCCTTAATCGCCACCAGCCCCAACGTTATTTATCAGGTAAAATTTACCGCACGCAAAAGCCACCCGCAGGAACTTTCAGCCTTGGCGGACGCGGGCGACGGTTATAAGTGGATAGATAATCCTGCCAACTTCCCGCCCTACGGCGATATTTTGGATATTAAAGAACCCACTATTAAGATAAAAATCGTAACACCCATCGTCTATATGGACGCCGTTATGACTTTGCTTAAAGAAAAGCGCGGAACTTTTATCAGCATAGACCACCTTTCCAGCCAGCGCGTTATGGTCAACTATTATATGCCTATGGCGGAAATGGTTATAGATTTTTACAATAAATTAAAATCCTGCTCAAAGGGTTATGCCTCTTTTGACTACGAAATTGATGAATACCGCAGCGCCGATGTCGTGCTGATGGAAGTTCTTATACACGGCACGCCTGTTGACGCACTTTCCGTAATCACGCACAAAGAAAGAGCCGCGAACCGCGGCAGACTGCTTTGCGAAAAGCTTAAAGAACTTATCGGCCGCCAACAATTTGAAGTGGCAATACAAGCCCGTGTTAACGGTAAAATTGTCGCGCGCGAAACCATCCCCGCCTTCCGTAAAGATGTTATTGCTAAATGTTACGGCGGCGATATTACCCGTAAGCGCAAGTTGTTGGAAAAGCAGAAAGAGGGTAAGCGCAGGATGAAGAGTATTGGGAATGTGGACATACCCCAAGAAGCTTTCATCGCCATGCTGAAGATTGAGGAGTAGGAATTTTTCTTCTGTTCAAGTTTATAGAGGCTAGCAATTTGTCGTGTGCTGGCCTCTTTTTTATTTTTTGCTTGCTAAAGTACAGAGAGTCGCTTCGCTCCCTTTCCCTTTTGTACTTCGCGCTCGCAATAAAATAAAAAATAATCTCAGCCTCGCCAAATCACGCAATTTTTTTAGACGGCAAAAACCCTTCAAACATATCCAACACATACAATTTTTTAGACGGCAATAAAAAATACTCTCTTAAAACTAAGAGAGTATTCTTTTTATATTTGCTATTTTCTGTTCTACAATCCTTTCAAAAATCTTATTGCTCATGCAAAACAGCGGGCTTGCAAGCATCGTAAGATATATCGTTTTCTTAGGTATCTTTTGCTTCTTGCTGCCGTCAAGCAGATTGCCCGCCAACGCTAACAAGTAAAAAGTATCCAAGCTCCAAAGCACGGGCCATGCCACCGCCGCCCTGTTTGCAACCTTATATATAGGTATCTTTCTTAAAAACGCAGGCGCGGCCTTAAGGTTTTCCATACCCCAATTAATCCACTTATATATAACCGGGCGTAATTTGCGGTAGTTTTTTTTGTCCAGCAAATCCTGCGGCATAAGGTCATTTTTGGATAAATCAGTAAGAGGCAAATAACTTCTGCCTATTTTTACGTCGGCGGGAATATCACGCAATATATTTGTTATCTGCAAAGCTTTGCCTATTTTTCTGGCATTTTCCACAAATTCGGCATCTTCTTTCCCGTTTAACAGCAGCTTCGCCCAAAACACGCCAGGCTCTCCGCCCATATAGTTGCAATACTCTTCCGTCTTGTACGCCGTCGGCACAGCTTTTAACAGTCCGCTGTTCTCTTCGGGGAAGTATGATAAATCCCATTCCATACCAAGGCATACATAATGCGCCACGTTTAATATCAACTTTCTGTGCGGGCGCGGGAGGGCATTAAATTCTTTAAGGCATATATCAATATTGTCTAAAAGCATTTTTTCCGACGGGTAAATATCTGCTACGGCTTCATCGGCGGCTTCTTTTAAAGCGCTAATCATCACCATATCTTGCGTTTCCAGCATTTCGGGGTATCTTTTTATAAGCTTTATTCTCTTTTCCGATGCTATTAACGTTGTGTCGGCGATGGTGTCGGCAATGCGACACAGTAAATAACCGCAGTAAAATGGTTTCCTTATATTGGCAGGCATTATTTTTGCGCTCAAGTAAAGGCTGCGGGAGTTTTGTTTAAGCAAGGTATCAATATTCATAACATAGACTTTACAAAATTTTGCGGCGTCTTTTGAAGCGATACTTCGTCGCTCGCTTGGTCGGATACTCGGGGCTTCGCCCACTCTAGGTATACCTCCCTCGCGGCTTCTCGTCTTGCTTCAAAAGCATACCTTATATATGTATATATAGTATTCCCGCCACCTTTATATATAACATATACGTATATATGTTGATATTATGCGCCCGCGTGCTTTAAATGTATACATATATATGCCTTTAGCTGCGCAGCATTTTCTACGCAGGGTATTTCTCGTCGACAGAACATATTTTATAAACAACCTCCCACATATATTACATATATATACATACGTCCGCGCGAAGGCGCAAAAAAAGCTAATTCTCAGACGGTAAAACGCCAAAAAATCATAAATATGCTGGGCCTTGCTTTTTTCAGACGGTATTAACGTCGATAAAAAACAAAGGTCAAAAAGTATAGCATACTTTTTGGAATTTGCAAAAATATTTTTAAAAACTTGTTTAAAACACAGCATTGGGCGCGCACAAAACACGCATATATAAAGCAGAAACTCTTTACCTTTTTTTGTAAATAAGCTAGAATATTTGTACAGAAATTTATATGTTTCTCCGACGGTAAAAAATAATTGTTGACAAATATATAAAATATCTGTTATACTATTTAGGTAGCAACAAACAGCAGCGGTCAGCTGCAAAGAAAGTAGTAAAAGAAAGCCTTTTACGAAATACTTAAAAAAAGGCTTGACAAATTATCGGCTTTAATGATATACTATAAAGGTAGCAGATATTAAACGTTGATCACAAAAAATTAATGTTGACAACAAAAAAATAAATGCTATACTAATTAAGTAGTCAGTAAGCAATCGATCTTTTAGTAAACAATTTTTAAAGTAGTTGACAAAGCAAACTTAAAAAGCTAGAATATAAAAGTAGTCACTTAATCCCGCAAGTATAAAAGCAAGGGGTAAGTAATACAAGTCAAGCAAAAAGTGCTTGACAACAATAAAAAATTTTTATATTATATTCTTGTGACCTAAAAACGGTCGCAGGAAACCAAGACAAAATTTCCATTTGCTTCCCGGAAGGGAAAAGCAAACGAGGAAATTTCGCTCTCTGAAAATTTGATCGCAAATGTGCGAATGGACAACTTGAAACAGCAAATATAAGCGCAAGTTTATATTTACTTATCAAGATGACATTCTACCTTATATAATATATAGGGACAACGTAAATTCAAGAGTAATAAAAGTAATAGAGCTAATAGTCAACAAATCTTTGTTAACGATTGCGAACGTTTGTGCCGGCAACGGTATAAATGTTTTCAATTTTAATGGAGAGTTTGATCCTGGCTCAGAGTTAACGCTGGCAGCGTGCATAACACATGCAAGTCGAACGGGAATTACTGGTGTAGCAATACATCGGTGGTTCTAGTGGCAGACGGGTGAGTAATACATAAGGAATCTACCTAGAAGTGGGGAATAACTGGCCGAAAGGTCTGCTAATACCCCATAATATAAAGAAGCGGCATCGTTTCTTTCTTAAAGGTTTTTCGCTTCTAGACGATCTTATGGTCTATCAGCTAGTTGGTAGGGTAATGGCCTACCAAGGCGACGACGGATAGCCGGCCTGAAAGGGCGACCGGCCACAGGGGCACTGAGACACGGGCCCCACTCCTACGGGAGGCAGCAGTGGGGAATTTTGGACAATGGACGAAAGTCTGATCCAGCAACGCTGCGTGAAGGACGAAGGTTTTCGGATTGTAAACTTCTTTTGCAGGGGAAGAAAAAAATGACGGTACCCTGTGAATAAGCCACGGCTAACTACGTGCCAGCAGCCGCGGTAAGACGTAGGTGGCGAGCGTTACTCGGAATTACTAGGCGTAAAGCGTACGTAGGCGGAAGTTTAAGTCTGTTGTGTAATCTCCAAGCTCAACTTGGAAACTGCAACAGAAACTGGGCTTCTTGAGTGAGGCAGAGGAAAACGGAATTCCTGGTGTAGCAGTGAAATGCGTAGATATCAGGAGGAACACCGGTGGCGAAGGCGGTTTTCTGGGCCTTTACTGACGCTAAAGTACGAAAGCTAGGGGAGCAAACGGGATTAGATACCCCGGTAGTCCTAGCCGTAAACGATGATAACTAGGTGTGGGAGGTATCGACCCCTTCCGTGCCGACGCTAACGCATTAAGTTATCCGCCTGGGGAGTACGGCCGCAAGGTTAAAACTCAAAGGAATTGACGGGGGCCCGCACAAGCGGTGGATTATGTGGTTTAATTCGACGCTACGCGAAGAACCTTACCTGGGCTCGAACGACTGGTAGTACCTTCTTTGAAATGAGAAGGGATCCGCAAGGAAGCCAGCCGAGGTGCTGCATGGTTGTCGTCAGCTCGTGTCGTGAGATGTTGGGTTAAGTCCCGCAACGAGCGCAACCCCTATTCTGTGTTGCTTGCTTAGCAAGTTCTCTCAGAAGACTGCCACGGACAACGTGGAGGAAGGCGGGGATGACGTCAAATCATCATGGCCTTTATGTCCAGGGCTACACACGTAATACAATGGTATAGACAGAGGGCAGCAATATCGTGAGATGGAGCAAATCCTTAAACTATACCTCAGTTCGGATTGTAGGCTGAAATTCGCCTACATGAAGCTGGAATCGCTAGTAATCGCAGATCAGCACGCTGCGGTGAATACGTTCCCGGGCCTTGTACACACCGCCCGTCACACCATGAAAGTTAATTGCAACAGAAGTATCAGGGTCATCCTGGTCCTAAGTTGTGATTAGTAATTAGGGTGAAGTCGTAACAAGGTAGCCGTACCGGAAGGTGCGGCTGGATCACCTCCTTTATATTTTTCTTTCTTCGGAAAGTTAAAATATAGGTCGATCATTTTGAATAGGGATATGTAAAAGTATCGCCTGTTTCAAGTTGGCCACTCGCACATTTAAGATATATAGAAGGGCTGTAGTTATAAGCCTGCATTGCTTTAGTTAGCATGGGCTCATAGCTCAGCTGGTCAGAGCGCACGCTTGATAAGCGTGAGGTCGGTGGTTCGATCCCACCTGGGCCCACCAATTAGTCAGCCTACGGGGCTGTAGCTCAGTTGGGAGAGCGCCTGCTTTGCAAGCAGGAGGTCGTCGGTTCGATCCCGATCAGCTCCATATCTTATACCGTGTAACCAAAATAACACACACAATTGCGAACAAATTTAATAGATCTTTGAAAATTAGATTCGTATAATCACTCTATTTACCGTGAGTCCCTTGTTGCGGCAGGTAAATATGAAATTATAGATTAGAAATACCAAGCGTTTTCTGTTTTCTGTCCGATGTGGGATGGAAACGAGAAACACACACAATTACAAAGAGAACATAGAAGTCACAAGAAGTACAAAGAAGTAAGACAATATATGCGTAAAAGATTATATTCGCGATATCTCTTGACGGGGATATCGGATTAAAGAATATGGTCAAGCTACAAAGGTGTATGGTGAATGCCTTGGTGTCAGAAGCCGAAGAAAGACGTGATAAGCTGCGATAAGTCTCGGGAAGGAGCAAATATCCTATAATCCGGGAATGTCTGAATGGGGCAACCCCTATATACGAGAGTATATAGACAGTAAGAGGAAGGTATGGCCTTCGGGTCATAAGGTACTCTTATATGAGGCAACCTAGGGAAGTGAAACATCTCAGTACCTAGAGGAAAAGAAATCAAAAGAGATTCCCAAAGTAGTGGCGAGCGAAATGGGAAATAGTCCAAACCAACTCCCGCACTGTATCTGTTAAGGCAGATAGAGTGCGTGGGTTGGGGTTGTAGGGCTCATCCGGTTTAGAGCCGGGAAGTTACCAAATATTACATTAGCCGAATAGTCTGGAAAGTCTAACCAAAGAGGGTGACAGTCCCTTAAGCGAAAATGTAATGTCTTCCGATGAGTACCTGAGTACTACTGGGCACGTGCAATCCGGTAGGAACCTGGGGAGACCACTCTCCAAGACTAAATACTCTCTGACAACCGATAGTGAACCAGTACCGCGAGGGAAAGGCGAAAAGAACCCCTAATGGGGAGTGAAATAGAACCTGAAACCGTACATCTACAAGCTGTCGTAGCACTATGCCATAGCAATATGGAATGTGCGACGGCGTGCCTGTTGAAGAATGATCCAGCGAGTTAATGGGCCGAGCAAGGTTAAGGGCTGAAGAAGTCCGGAGCCGTAGTGAAAGCGAGCCTTAATAAGGCGAATAGTTCGTTCCATTAGACCCGAAGCCAAGTGATCTAACCCTGTCCAGGATGAAGCTTGCGTAACAGCGAGTGAAGGTCCGGAGTGTTGAACGTTGAAAAGTTCCTACATGAGGTGGGGTTAGGGGTGAAAGGCCAATCGAACTTGGTGATAGCTGGTTCTCCTCGAAATAGCTTTAGGGCTAGCGTCGTAATTTAACTACCGGGGGTAGAGCACTGGTTGATGTAGGGGAAGCGACCCTTCTTCCGAAGTCAGTCAAACTCCGAATACCGGTGGGAACATTACGGCAGTCAGTTCGTGAGGGATAAGCTTCACGTGCAAAAGGGAAACAGCCCGGACCGTCAATTTAGGTCCCAAAATGTATACTAAGTGGTAAAGGATGTGGATTTACTTAAACAGCTAGGAGGTTGGCTTAGAAGCAGCCATCCTTTGAAGAGTGCGTAATAGCTCACTAGTCGAGTGAATCTGCGCCGAAGATGACTCGGGGCTAAGTATACTACCGAAATTACGGGTTGTAAATTGATTCGTCAGTTTACAGCGGTAGAGGAGCGTTATTAATGCAGCGAAGGTATACCGGAAGGAGTGCTGGAGCGTTAATAAGTGAGAATGCTGGAATGAGTAGCGATAAGGGAAGTGAGAATCTTCCCCACCGAAAATCTAAGGATTCCT
Organism: Elusimicrobiota bacterium; assembly: GCA_023393825.1. Lineage (GTDB taxonomy): Bacteria > Elusimicrobiota > Elusimicrobia > Elusimicrobiales > Elusimicrobiaceae > Proelusimicrobium. The sequence goes on from JAEXBW010000073.1 coordinate 20,458, forward strand.
AGAGCAATGTTCGTCAGCTCAGGGTTAGTCGGTCCTAAGCTCAGGCCGAAAGGCGTAGGCGAAAGGGCATCCGGTTAATATTCCGGAACTATGTCAGATGCGTCATCACTCAGGGAGGGACGCAGGAAGGTAAACCAGCCAGTCATAGGTTGTACTGGTGAAAGGCCGTAGATAGACTTGATAGGCAAATCCGTCAGGTCGTTAATTCGAAAGCTGAGACGAGTGCGTAGCAATACGTGCGAAGTGGTTCAACTACACTGCCAAGAAAATCTTCATGGGGAGTGTCTGATATAACCGTACCGTAAACCGACACAGGTGGATGGGTAGAAAATACTAAGGTGCGCGAGATAACCATCGTTAAGGAACTAGGCAAACTAGCTCCGTAACTTCGGAAGAAGGAGTGCCTGATTAGGGCTGTAGCAATACAGTTTGAAAAGGCCGCAGTGAATTGGGCTTCGTGACTGTTTAACAAAAACTTAGGGCTCTGCTGAAATCACAAGATGATGTATAGGGCCTGATGCCTGCCCGGTGCCGGAAGGTCAAGGGGAAGGGTTAGCCGCAAGGCGAAGCTCCGAACTTAAGCCCCGGTAAACGGCGGCGGTAACTATAACCGTCCTAAGGTAGCGAAATTCCTTGTCGGGTAAGTTCCGACCTGCACGAATGGCATAACAAAGAAGCCGCTGTCTCAACGATGGGCTCGGCGAAATTGTGGTGCAAGTGAAGACGCTTGCTGCATGCAACAAGACGAAAAGACCCTATGGAGCTTTACTGTAACTTGTCATTGAATTATGGTTTTTAATACGTAGCATAGCTGGGAGCCTTTGAAATATTCCTTGCGGGGAGTATGGAGGCAACAGTGAAATACCAGCTTTTGAGGATTGTGATTCTAACTTATACCCGTGAATCCGGGTTGAGGACATTGGCAGGCGGGCAGTTTGACTGGGGCGGTCGCCTCCTAAAGAGTAACGGAGGCGTTCAAAGATTCTCTCAGATTGAATAGAAATCAATCATCGAGCGCAAAGGTAGAAGAGAGTTTGACTGTGAGGACGACGGTCCGAACAGGTGCGAAAGCAGGACTTAGTGATCCGGTGGTCCCTCGTGGGAGGGCCATCGCTCAACGGATAAAAGCTACCCTGGGGATAACAGGCTGATCGGGCCCAAGAGTTCACATCGACGGCTCGGTTTGGCACCTCGATGTCGGCTCATCACATCCTCCCGCTGAAGCAGGTGGGAAGGGTTGGACTGTTCGTCCATTAAAGTGGTACGTGAGCTGGGTTCAGTACGTCGTGAGACAGTACGGTCTCTATCTGTTGTGTGCGTAGGAAACTTGAGAGGAGTTGTCCATAGTACGAGAGGGCCTGGATGAACGAACCTCCTGTATCTCAGTTGTCGTGCCAACGGCATAGCTGATTAGCGGTGTTCGGTAGGGATAAGTGCTGAAAGCATATAAGCACGAAACCCGCCTCAAGATAAGGTTTCCCTGGACTATATGTCCCTTAAGACCCCCGGAAGACTACCGGGTTGATAGGCAGAATGTGTAAGCACAGTAATGTGTTCAGCTAATCTGTACTAATAGGTCGCGAGGCTTGGCCGTATTCTTTAATCCAGAATATATAATGTGGTATCAAACCACACTTTAACGCAAAAATAAATAATGCGTGTGTTTTTAACAACACTTGGTATTTCTAATCCAAAACGAATCTTAATTTTATTCTTACCTAGTGGGCGGGGAACCGTCCGGAGGGATTGAACTGATAGCAATATTGGTTTTCTCTCTGAAATAAAGGGGTAGGAATGAGACTGATGTTTATTCCGACGAGGCCACACCCGTTCCCATTCCGAACACGGCAGTTAAGCTCGTAAGGGTCGATGGTAGTAACGCCCAATTCGGCGTTGCCAGAGTAGATCGATGTCAGTCTCATTGCTACCCTTTTTTTATCGGCAGATTTTAACAGATTAACCGATAATACTTAGGGATATAACTTCAAAAAACCGCTCTTAACAGGGCGGTTTTTTTGTGTCTTTTTGCGCAATACTTTGTCGTTTTTTCGGTCGGTCGGGAGTGCGCCCCCGCAGCTCAAGGCATATTTCCCCCATATCCACCCTGTCCAAAAATATTAAAAACTAATTTCCCGCCGCGTGCGCGCGCTTTTTTCAATACTATTTTTATACCTCTTTCCTCAATCTCTTTTCTTAAGATTATATTCCCTATTGTGTTAGCATAGGACTTTAGACCCCTGCGCCGATAGGTCTAAAGTCTGTTGTTAAAAATCCCCTATTGCAATATAATTATTATAAGCAGTAATATCCGTGGAGGATTTATGAAGTTATTTAACTTTTTTATTTTCGCTGCACTATTTTCTTTTTTTGCGGTTAATCTTTCGGCAAAGGATCTGCCTTCTTTTAATAAGCAAGATATGTCAG
>JAEXBW010000082.1 GCA_023393825.1 Elusimicrobiota bacterium
GCACAAAAACAGAGCGGCGGGGGTAAATATAAGGTAGAATTAAAGACCGCCTTTTAAATATGGCAAGAGGCAGGCAAGGAGCAATTAATGGATAGCGAAATATTAGAACAGTTAAAAAATATCGGCCAACAGTTGGAAAAGATAACAAAGCTTTTGGAAGAAAAGAAATCTTTTTCTAAACCTTCTTTTGGCGATAGAAAACCCTTTGGCGACAGGAAGCCTTTTGGCGATAGAAAGCCCTTTGGCAGAAGAGAAGACAGAGATTTCGGCCCCAAGAAATCCCGCTTTGGCGCTGACGGTAAACCCAGATTTATTGCCGACGGAAGAGATTCATCTTTCGCAGGCAAAAAACGCAGACCTTTTTAACTTGTTCGGACTAATTTTTTAGGTTGTTGTGCGAAAGTGCCTTAAAAAAGGTACAATATATTTAACGGTTTTATTTTGCGATGTATTTTCTTCTTTTTAAAGAACTAAGTAATGTTTCAAAATAATTCGTAAAAAAATTTTCAAGTTATCTTGAAAGTAGCTTTATTCGTAAAGCTAAGTTTAAAAAAAGGAAGTAATACACAAATGGCAAAAGGTAAAATTAAATGGTTTAACGACCAAAAAGGCTACGGCTTTATCACCCCTGAAGACGGTTCTGCAGACTTGTTCGCTCACTATCAGGAAATCCAGGGCGAAGGTTTTAAAACCTTAGCGGAAGGCCAATCGGTAGAATTTGAAGTAACCTCTTCTCCCAAAGGCCCCAAAGCAGTTAACATTAAAAAGATCTAAGTTTTTTAATTTTAATTTAAAAGCCGACGTTTTCATTAACGTCGGCTTTTCCTTTTATATCTTTTTATATCTTTTTATATTCGCAATCTTTTTATTCTTTTATTCCCGCCAACCGCAAAAACCACATTGCGGGACACCACTTTGTAAATGCCGATTGTATAAGGTTAATCCCCGCAAATACATTAATAAGGTAAAACCACGGGCTTACAAAAAAGCCTAAAGCTATCCCCAGCAAATTAACAATGCCCGCAAGCAGGCGCAGTGCTTCATTTATATTCATATCAATTCCCCTTTTTATTCTTTTTACCGTAAAACAAATAGTACAGCGTCGGCACCGAGGTGCGTGATAACACGGTGGAGGCTATTGCCCCGCCGATAAGCGATATTGCAAGGCCTTGGAAGATAGGGTCAAACAATATCACCGCGCCCGCCACCACAACGGCCGCCGCCGTCAGCAGCATCGGCCTAAAGCGGGCAAGACCTGCCTGTATACAGGCTTCGGCAACGCTTTCGCCGTGTTCTATCTTCATCTTAATAAAGTCCACAAGTATTATAGAGCTGCGCACTTCTATGCCCGCGCCCGCTATAAAACCTATCATAGAGGTTGCGGTAAAGAAAGAGCCTGCCATCCAATGCCCCGTAAGCACGCCCACAAGCGTAAGCGGTATGGGCGCCATAATGATAAGCGGCACGCTAAAGCTGCCAAACCACGCTACCACCAAAACATATATAAGTATAAGCACCATTGCAAAAGAGATACCCATATCGCGGAAGACTTCGTATGTAACCTGCCATTCGCCGTCCCACTTTATTGATGTCCCGCCCGTGTTGTCGGGTTGGCGCGCGTAGAATTGTTTTATCTCTATGCCGCGCTCTTTTGCCAGTTGGTCTATCTTGCCGCGCAGTTCCAAAATGGCATAGACGGGGCTTTCTATTTCTCCCGCAACTTCTGCCGTTACATAAGTAACTTTTTGCATATTCTTTTGATATAGCGGCAAGGCGGCTTCCCCCGTGTTCTGCTCGGTTAAAGACCCAACTTGTAAAGCTGTACCGTTGGCGGAAAATAAGCGCACGGCTTTTGCGCCGCTTTCATTTTTACGCATTTCCTGCGGCAGGCGCAGATTGATTGAAACGGGTTCGGCCTCCCCCGCCACATGGGCCAAGCCTATATCCGCCCCATTAAGCGCGATGTGCGCAGTTTGCGCTATATCGGCGGAAGAAATGCCGTTAAGCGTAGCTTTTTGGCGGTTAACAACAAGCGTTGTTTGCGGTTGCGCTTCGGGCAGATAACTGTCTATATCAACAATGCCTTTTGTTTTAGCCAAAATGTTTTTTATATCAAGGGCAAGGGCATTGCGCTTTGCCGCGTCGTCGTTATAAACTTCTATCACTAAAGTTGAAAGTACGGGCGGACCGGGGGGGACTTCCGCCACTTGCAAACGCGCGCCATACTTTGCTGCTATTGCTTGGAACATCGGCCTTGCGGAAGATGCTATCTGGTGGCTTTGGCGTTTGCGTTCATCTTTTGGCGCAAGGTTAACTTGTATATCGGCCTGCCACGGACGGGTACGCATAAAATAGTGGCGCACAAGTCCGTTAAAGTTATAAGGCGCGGCCGCGCCGACATAGGCTTGTACGTCAGCCGCTTCAGGCAGGGTACGCGCGGCGATGGCAACTTCGTCCGCGGCTTTTTGCGTAAGTTCAAAAGAGGAACTTTCAGGCATATTAAGGATAACCTGAAACTCGTTTTTATTATCAAACGGCAGCATTTTTGCCTGCACTTTATGCGTTACCACAAGCAACATAGACAAAGCCGCCAAACCGAATGTAATTATAAGCGAAGTGTACAAAGCTTTGCGGTTTGCAAATAATTTGTGCATCAGTTTTATGTAAAGCTTATCGGTAAAAGATTTATGGTCTTTATCAATATGTTTTTTGGGTGTCCACTTTTCCAATATCAAAGTAAACAGCCACGGGCTTATAATAAAAGCTATGCCAAGGGAAAGTATCATAGCAACGGACGCGCCGACGGGAATTGGCATCATATAAGGCCCCATCATACCGCTTACAAAGGCCATCGGTAATATGGAAGCTATGACGGCAAGCGTGGCAAGAATTGTAGGATTGCCGACTTCGTCCACGGCGCGCAGGGCGGTTTGCCACTTGGGCGCGTCGGGGTCAAGCGTCCAATGGCGGTGAATATTTTCCACAACCACGATAGCATCGTCAACCAATATACCTATGGAAAAAATTAAGGCAAACAGCGTGATGCGGTTTAAGGTATAACCCGCCAAAAAGTAAACCAATAAAGTAAGGCCAAGCGTAACAGGCACGGCTACAAGCACAACAAGCGCTTCCCTTATGCCCAGCGCAAAAGCTATAAGCAGAGTAACGGAAAGCGTGGCAAGGAGCATGTGGAACAAAAGCTCGTCTGATTTTTCCTTAGCGGTATGGCCGTAGTCGCGAGTAACCGTCCATGTTATGTTTGAGGGTATCGCGCCTTTTGCGCGCATGGCCTCCGCGCGGCTTAAGACTTCTTCCGATACGCGGGTGGCGTTTGCGCCCTTGCGTTTGGCTATGCTTAAGGTAACGGCGGGGCGGCTGCCGTTTGCATCGTAAATTGTTACGGAGTTTTCATCTTCGTCAGGGCCGTCGGTAACTTGCGCCACTTGGGAAAGCGGCACGGGCCGCCCGTCCCACAGGCCGACTATGGTGTTTTTAAGGTCGTCTATATTGCGGATAAAAGAGTCGGTTTCCACAAGTAAACCTTTTTCGCCATCGGCGGTGCGGCCTGCGGGCAGGTTTATATTAGAGCTGCTTATAATGCCCGCAAGTTGTTGGGGCGTAATTTGCAGACGGGCAAGTTTTTCGGGCGAGAAGCGCACTAAAAACTGTCTTTTTTTGCCGCCTGTTATTGTGGTTTCGGAAACTTCTGAAATTGAGGAAATTTCGTCCCGCAAGGCGGCGGCTGTGCGGCGCAGTTCAAGCTGAGTTGCTTTATCCCCGTGGAAGGTTAGGGCGAGTATAGGCACATCATCTATACTGCGCGGTTTGATAAGCGGCTGCGGCGCGCCCTGCGGCACAAAGTCCGCGTTGGAATGGACCTTTGTAAAAAGGCGGGTCATAGCTTCTTCCCCGTCCGTGCCTACTTTAAAGCGCACTATAAACATTGCAAAGTTATTTTCCGCCGTAGCATATACATATTCCACGTCGGGGATTTCCATAAGTTTGCGCTGGCCTAAGGTTGAAAGGCGGTCCTGCACTTCCTGCGCGTTGGCGCCGGGGAAGGGGACTAAAATATCAAACATCGGCACCGATATTTGCGGCTCCTCCTCGCGCGGCAAACTGACGGCGGCAAAAAAGCCCGCCAGTAAACTTGCCAAAACTATAAGCGGCGTTAATTTAGAACGGACAAAAGCTTGCGCTATTCTGCCCGCAAGGCCGAGATTTTCCAATTTCATTTTGTACCTCCAAGCGCGGCGCTGATATTATCGGCTGCGGTTTGGTCAAATTCTCCCGCCATAAAAAGCGAGGCGGCGTAATAAAAATGCAGTTTAAACGTTATTTCCGCCAAGGAACTACGGGCGGACATAAGGGCGGCTTCCGCGCGGACAACTTCCAACACGCTTTGGCGGCCCTGACGGAATAAAGGCTTAAAAAGCTCTAAGGAGCGTTGCGCGTTTTCCACCGCTTCGCGCGCGGCGGGCAGCGCGGCTTTGGCGCTTTCGTATTCTCTGCGGTAACGCAGCAAGTCAGCTGCAGCGGCGTCTGCTAAAGCGGCGGCTTGTTCCTGCGCCTGAAGTTTTTGCGCTTCTCGCTGTTTAACGCGCGGGGAGCGTGTAAAATCCCCAAACGGAACAGTCATACTTACGCCGACGGTATTGAGCAACGGATTGTTGGAGAAATCTCTGGTATTTGTTTGCAGCTGCGCGAACACGCCGATTTGCGGCATGAGAGAATTTGACTCTAAAGAGCGGGCGATATCCGCGTTTTTGGCTTCAAGGCGGGCGGCAATAAGGTCCCCGCGGGTTTGGGAAAGTTTTTGTAATTTTTCCTGCTCATTGCCGATATTATAGAGGAAAGCCGTAAAACTTCCCGACGGTTTTAAAGTGTTTTGCGTATTTCTGCCAAGGCGTACGGCAAGCGCGGCGGACTGGGCAAGAATATCATTTTCAAACATAGTGCGCGTTGTTTTTATGGAGGAAAGCGCCGCCTGTGCCGCATAATAATCCGAGCCTAAAACAAAACCTTTTGAGCGCAATCTATCCGCTGTTTTAATTTGCTCTTCGGCCGATTTTTGTGCCTGAGCCGATATTTTAGCAAGTTCGGTTTTTAGCGCAAGCATAAGATATGTTTGGGTGGTGCCGAAGAGTTCCGCCTGTTGCGTGTAATCCAAAGAAGATTGGCTTTGCGCCAAATAATTTTGGCCTAAGGCGCGCTGGTCGCGTATCTTAAAACCCGTAAATAAAGGCACTTCCAAAGAAAGCGCATTAGAAAAATTTGTGCGGTTATCGGGGTTGTTAAGTTTATCCAAATCAAAATGGCCTGCGGTAAAACTATCCTGCCTTAAAAGCGAACCGAAGACGTAAACAGGGTCGTTACCTGTTGTAAGCGCGGATTGATAACTTAACTTTGGCAGGCGCATGGCATCTGCCTGATTGACGCCCTGACGGGCGGCTTCAACGGCTGCCGCGCGGCTTTTTACCATACGGCTGAAGGAGGCGGTTTCCCGCGCGGCTTGCGACAGAGATATTTGCTCCGCGCCCGCGCTTGCCGCCAAAAACAACAAAATAAGTGTAAGGTTTACTTTCATATAAAACACTTTCTCCCTTTAATTTTAAGTAAATTTCTGTTTACGGGACTTAAAGATTAACACAAAGTTTTTTAAGGCCTCTACTAATTAGATGCCGCAGCGGGTCAAAAGGATTCGCTGTATTTTAAATATTATAAATAATAATTCTTTTATTTAAAGTCTTTAAGCTGTTTTGTTAAGGCTTGTCTTGCGCGGTGCAGGCGAGATTTTATTGCGGGCAGGGTTATGCCCATTTGTTTGGCGGCCTGCGCTAGGGGCAGGTCTTCAATATCGCAAAGCATTATTGCCATACGCTGTTGGGGCGGCAAAGTGTTTAAGGCTTTGGAAACTGCTTGGGAAAGTTCGTTTTTTATTGCATTTTCGTTAACGCAGGAAGTTGACGGATGGTCTTTGCTGTTTTCGTCCGGCAGTTCTTCGCTGGGGTGGCGTTTTGCGCTGCGCATACGCTGCCAGCAGTTATTTGCGGCTATGCGGTAAAGCCAGGTGCTGAAGGCGGCATTGGCCTTAAAAGTTTTTATATTTTTAAGCGCGGAAAGCAAAGCCTCCTGCGCCACGTCTTCCGTTTCCGAAGGCATACGCACGCACAGGCCCGAGGCAATGCCGAACAGCCTGTCTTTATAGTTGGCGACAAGCGCGGCAAGGGCTTTTTGGTCCCCTTCTTTTGCGCGGGTTATAAGCTGTGCTTCGGTTTCTTTTTCTGTCATAGCTTTAAATAAGTATATGATTTTTATTTGACGATATAAAAGGCCCTTTTAAAAAAGGGCCTTTATGTGATAACTTAAATTGCGGATAATTTACTTTTGCAGTAATGCGCTTTTCATAAATTTAGCTTCCGCAGTTACGGCAACTTGCCCGTTTTGCTCCACCTGCGCGGCAACTATGTAAAGAGGGTCGTAATCTTTAAGCAGTTTTGCGCTTACGCTCACTTTGCCGCCGCAACGCACGGGCTGTTTATACTTTAGCGTCAGCTCCGCCGTAAACGCGGCTACATTATGCGCAAAAAGGCAGTTTGTCATCGCGCTGTCTATTAAGGAAGCTATAACCCCGCCGTGCAAAAAACCTTTATAACCTTCAAACATAAATTTACTTGCAAATTCCGTTTTAACGCTTAAGTCGGGCATAGTTTCAAACTTAAGTTTTAGGCCTATGGGGTTTTTATCCCCGCATAACAGGCAGGTATCGTGTAATTTTTGCTGAAGGTCATTTTTTGTGGCGGTGGTCATAGTATCCTCTTAAGCAACATAATACATATTTTCAGCGCGTTATATGCAGGGCCGTTGCCTGATAGGCGTGCAAAGCTTCCTGTGCGCTTATGGGCGTATTTTGATTAAAAAAGAAGATTTGCTTTCTTTTAAACCACGGCAAAATTTCCTGCGATACCTGCCCCGCTATAAGCACCTGCGCCCCGCTTTCCAATACCTTGCGCGCGGTGCGTTTTTGGCAATGATATTTATCGCAATAGTGGCGTTTGTTGCAGATGGTTTTTATCTTTGCGGTTTCGGTATCGACCACAATAATATATGGCGTCTGCGCCAAACTTTCGGCAAGGTTATCGCTTAGCTGCGCACCGTTTGAGCAAAGGGCTATTTTCATAAAGCTTTATCCTTAGTGATGATGACCGCAGGTGTGTCCTTCCCCGTGGCTATGCCCCGCGCAGGATTTTACGCCTTCAAGCGTGCCTGCCAGCAAAGATGCAACCGCATTTTTTGCCTTACCGCTAAAACCATAAACTTTTATATTTGCCGCGGCCAGTTTTTGCTGCGCGCCCGCACCCATTCCGCCCGATATTACGGCATCAACGCCGTATTTTAAGACTTCGTTTGAACCCATGCAGCTGCCGCCGCAGTCGGAGGAGGCATTATCAACCGTTTTAACATTTTTGACTGAGCCGTTTTCCGTTTCTACAATTATAAATTTGCTGCAATGTCCGAAATGTCCGCAAACTTCACTGTCTAACCCCAAGTTCTCTTCCGTAGTTATTGCTATTTTCATAATCTTCTCCTTTTATTTTTATGATAATTATTATCAATAAGCAAGCAAAAAAAATGATGTGCCTTATTTGCACTTATCGCACAAACCGTAAAATTGCACAAGGTGATTTTTAATTTCAAAATTATATTTTTTGCTTAAAGTTTTTTCTGTTTTTTTAAGCAATTCCATTTCCTCGTCCGCAAAATCTTTATAGTCAATTATGCGTTTGCAATTTATGCATACAAGGTGGTGGTGATGCTTTTGCTCGCCCTTATTTTGCACAAATTCGTAGCGGGCTTTGCCGTCGCCGAAATCAAACTTATTTACTATTCCCAGTTTTGTTAAAAGTTCCAAATTTCTGTACACGGTTGCTATGCCTATGGACGGCTCTGTTTGTTTAAGCTTGGTAAAAACTTCTTCCGCGCTTAAATGGCCTGTAGAGTTTTCCATAAATTGCAAAATAACGCGGCGGGGCAATGTCATTCTGCGTCCGCATTCTTTTATCGGGCCATGCCAATGTTCGCCGTGGCAGCAATGTTTTTTATGACAATTATGAGGCATTTATATTTCCTTTTATTGATAATAACTATCAATAAGATATAATAAAATTACTACTTTGTCAAAGTTTAATTTTGGGCGGCAGAAAATAATATAGGGCAATAATTCTTACAAAATAATAAAATATAAGTAAGGGGAAATATCAGACGTCCGTCTTTAATAAGGAAAACTATGTCCAAAAAATTATTTGTCTTTTCTGCTCTTCTTTGCGCTTTTTCTTCTTTTGCCTGCGCCTATTCTCTTAACTTTTCAGCCGACTATCAAACCGTCGGCGGTATCGGTAATGATATTGATTTTAACCCAAACACGCACGAAGACAAAACCTATTTAAGCCAAAGGCTTATCCCCGCGTTTGAGCTTGCCGTAAGCGGTAATATTTCTTTTGCAGGTAGATACCAAGTAAGTAAAATATGGGGGGAGGAAGGCCCGCTGGGAAGCTCCTTTGCAAGCGATAACAATAACTTTAAAATTTTAGATTCCTATATAAAGCTTCACCGCAACGAAGAAGAATATATAAAGGCTGGTTGGCAATATGTAACCTTACCCAGCTTTACCTTTGGCAATCCTCTTTTTAACGGGCATACACCCGCGCTTAACTTTAGGGGTGTATTTTGCGATTATTCCTCCTTTAATTTAATAGCAGCCTATCAATTTAGAACGCAGGATAATATGCCTAAGGCAAACTCCTCCACAATGATGGCGGCTGTTGTGGATATTAAGAAAGACGCTTATACCGTGCAGCCATATATGGCTTATATCAGAATGGAGCATGATGTAAACTCCCCCTATAATTGGGCGGCGGCGGATAATAATTCCATAAGCTATATGACCGCGGGCGGGCTTGCCGCGCAGTATAAACTTGACCAAAAGACAACAGTTTCCGCTGACGGCGTTTATGCCGACCAAAATAATAAGGGCGACCATTATTACGAATCAAAAGGTTATCACATTTCTTTACTTGTGGAAAGGCAGGAAAATTTTGGCGTACCCGGGTTTTTTATGTGGCGTTCATCGGGCAATAAAGCTAATAAATTTTATACTCATTGGGACTACGGCTTTGTGCCGTCTGTAGCGACGGAGCGCAGTTTTGCGCCCTCCAGACTTGCGTTTAAAGGCAATGAATTTTTGGGCAGGGACAGTCTTCTTTCC
>JAEXBW010000106.1 GCA_023393825.1 Elusimicrobiota bacterium
AAGTTATTTTGGTTGTCACCCAACCCGATAAACCAAGCGGGCGCGGGCTGGAAGTTAAGCCATGCCCCGTCAAAAAACGCGCCTTGGAACTGGGCCTTAAAGTTGTATCGCCCGAAAAATTTAAAGACATTGTTCCCGATATTGCCGCCCTAAACGCTGATTTGGGCGTGGCAGTCGCCTACGGCAAAATATTCAGAAAGCCCGCATTGGAAGCCTTAAAACTGGGCATAATAAATATCCACTTTTCCCTTTTGCCGAAATACCGCGGCGCGGCGCCCGTGCAACATACTCTTTTTAACGGCGAAACCAAAACAGGCATTACCGCATTTTGGATTGATGAAGGCCTTGATACGGGCCTTATAGCCGCACAAGACAGCCTTGACATATTGCCGCAAGATGACGCAAATACACTTTTTGACAAGCTTATAAAGCTTGGCCTTAATACTTTAGGCGGCGTTATAAAAGATATAGAAAACGGTAAATTAGTAAAGATACCGCAGCAGGGCGAGCCTTCCTTAGCACCGATGATAGAAAAGCCCGATACCGTGGTTAATTTTAACACAATGTCGGCCGAAAAAATACACAATTTAGCGCGCGGTTTAAGCGGCGGTATGCCCGCCTTTGCAAAAGCCGTAATGCCAAACGGGGAAACGGCACAGCTGCTTAAAACTTCCCTAAAACCTTTGCCCGTCCAAAAACAAGGCAAAGCGGGCAGCGTGATTTACATTGAAAGGGGCCTCGGCTTTTTTGTACAATGTAATAAGGATGTTTTGTTTATAGAAACTATACGCCCCGCAGGTAAAAACTCTATGTCCGCATGGGCATACTGTAACGGAAAAAAGCTGACGGAGGGCGAAGTTCTTTTTGATTAAATTTATGGCACATAAAAATAAAAATATAGACGATTTGTTAGACGATAAACCGATAATATTAAAATCTTTAATGAAAGCGGGCGTAGCTTTGGGCCTTATCGCTTTGTTCTTGGGCGTGGTGGCCTTTGTTTCTTTTGACTGGGCCTTTTCCGCCTTGGTACACAGCAGGAAAGAAGTTAAAGTACCCGATATAACAAAAAAATCAATTTACGTCGCATTAGACTCGCTTGAAGAAGGCAATTTAGCCTTGCGCAAAGCGGGCGAAGAATTCCAACCCGAATTACCCGCAGGCTCTATCATAAGGCAACTTCCCCCCGCAGGCACGCTTGTGCGCGAGGGCAAAGTTGTACGCGTTTGGATAAGCCAAGGGACTGAAAGTATCTCCGTACCGGAAGTTACGGGACTTACCTTAAGAAACGCGGAACTTACCATAAGGCAAAGCTATCTTACCGTCGGTAAAAAGGAAACAGGCTATTCCCTTACGGTAGAAAAGGGCAGCGTAATATCGCAGGACCCTGCCGCAAAAGAACTTTTGACAAAAGGCCAGCCCGTTAATTTAGTAGTTTCAGGCGGAACACCGCCCTCCAGCATGCGCCTTATGCCCGATTTCAGACAGAAAAAACTGGCCGATGTTAACCTTTGGGCCTCCGACGCTAATATAGATGTGCAGATTGACGAGGACAGAAATTCTATGTTCCCCAACGGCACTATTGTAAAGCAGTCGCCCGAACCTGATAGCGAAGTCGCCCCCGGTTCTTCCATCAAAATTACGGTAAGCACGCGCCCCGCAGCCGAAGGCGAAAAGATGCACCGCATACACTACGAATTGCCGCAAGGCAAAGACGCCAACCGCGTCAAAATAGTTGTGGAAGATTCTATAGGCCAGAGAGAAGTTTTAAACGAAATGAAGCAGCCCGGCTCTAAGATAGACGTTAACATACCTTACGGCGGCAGCGCGACATTCAGAATTTATGTGGACGGTATCTTGGTCCGCGAGAAAGAGATGAAATGATTAAACTACCCGCCCCGCAAGGTAATATTGCAATAGCGCCGTCAATACTCTCGGCCGATTTGCTTAAGTTGGGCGAGCAGGTAAATGTTGTGGAAAAGGCGGGCGCGGATTGGCTTCACGTTGATATAATGGACGGGCATTTTGTACCCAATTTAAGCTTTGGCCCCGCGACGGTAAAACATTTAGACGGGCATACAAATTTAGCGCAGGATGTACACCTTATGGTGCAGTACCCGCAGGAGTTTATTGCGGCGTTTACCAAGGCGGGCGCAAGCAGTCTTACTTTGCATATAGAATCGCAATGCGACTTAAAAAAACTGCTAAAAGAAATTAAGCAAAGCGGGCTTGGCGCGGGAATATCACTTAAACCCGAAACAGACCCTAAGGCCCTTTTGCCTTATATGGATTTGATAGATTTAGTGTTGGTTATGAGCGTACACCCGGGGTTTGGCGGACAAGGCTTCTTGCCGCAAAGCCCGAAGCAGATAAAGGAAGTGCGCGAAATAATACAGCAAAGCGGCCGCAAAATATGGCTGGAAGTTGACGGCGGCATAAATAAAGAAACAGCCGCAGTTGCCGTTAAAGCGGGCGCGGACGCGTTGGTGGCTGGTAATGCAATCTTCGGCGGAAAGGATATAGCCGAGGCTTTAAAGCAAATTAGAACCGCAACCAAATAAAGAGATTTTGTAGACGTACGTATTAAGCGTTTTTGATGTGATTTTGAGATTAGTTGTGCGGTGGCGCACCCCCTTTCTGCGGTGATGCACTCACGCTCAAAAAATCAAAGAAAGTAGAAACTAGATTTGTCGTAGATAGTACAACTTAATCGTTTTTTTAGATGGTTTTGGAGGAAGTTTTCGCATTTGCGCAGTGAGGTATACCGCGAGCGCCCGAACGGGCCGAGTATCCGAACGAAAGCAAAGGCGGAAAATACCCCAAAAACATCAAAAAAACAGGAAGAGAATTTGTAGAAGTACATATTAAGCGTTTTTGACGTGATTTTGAGATTAGTTTGAATTTTTGCGAAGTGAGGTATACCGAGAGCGCCCGAACGGGCCGAGTATCCGAACGAAAGCAAAGATTTAAAATAAGCCAAAAGCACCCAAAAACAGGAGGACATAATGGCAGTAGTAATTAGACTTCAAAGAACAGGCAAACGCACACAACCGCAGTACAGAGTTATAGCGGCGGAAAAGAGAAGCGGCGTCGGTTCTCAAGCGAAAGAAGTATTGGGGACATTCAATCCCTGCGTAAAAGAAGCAGAACAAATTAAGCTTGATCTTGAAAGAGTCAACCATTGGGTAAAAGTCGGTGCGATACCGTCTAAAACCGTGGCTACTTTAATAAAGAAAGCAAGCAAATAAACGGGCGATATTATGAAAGATATGGCACTATTTTTGCTCAAATCCTTAGCAGTCAATAAAGAGGCTGTTTTAGTGGAAATTAAAGAAGAGCAAAATAATGTTTATTTAACGGCGAAGGTAGACCCTGCCGATAAAGGCAAGGTAATAGGCAAGGACGGCTGCATTATTAAAGCAGTAAGAACCGTGCTTAGCGCAAGCGCCGCAAAGGCAAACAAAAAGGTTTCCTTAAAGCTGGAAGACTGATGCTTAAAATAGATATTATAACCCTGTTCCCAGAAATTACGGAAGCCTCGCTTTCGGGCAGTATAATAGGACGGGCGAGAGAAAAGGGCGTAATATCCATAAACTATCAGAACCCCAGAGAGTTTACCGAAGATAAACACAAGACCGTTGACGATAGACCGTATGGCGGCGGGCCGGGAATGTTGATGAAGGCCGAACCGCTTTATAAATCTATCAAGAAACTGAGAAAGAAAAACTCTCTAGTTATAATGACAAGTCCGCGCGGGAAAGTTTTTAACCAGACTCTTGCAAAAGAACTGGCACAAGAAAAACATTTAATTTTCGTATGCGGGCATTACGAGGGTGTAGACGCAAGAATATACCCCGAGATAGACCTGGAAGTTTCTTTAGGCGATTTTATTTTGACAGGCGGAGAACTTGCCGCTTGCGTAATTATAGACGCTGTAACAAGACTCAGGCCCGGCACTTTTAATAAAGAGGGCGTTGCCGCCAGCGAAAGCTTTGAAGGCAACCTTTTAGAAGCGCCGCAGTACACTCGGCCCGAAGTCTGGAGACGCAGGAAAGTACCCGCCGTCCTGCTTGGCGGAAACCACAAAGCAATAGCGGAGTGGAGGCAGGAACAGGCCATAGAAATTACAAAAAAAATGCGGCCTGATTTGCTTGATAATAGACCTCTCAAAACGAGCAAGAAAAAAGCAGTAAAAAAGAATCAAGAGGAGAAATAAGACGTTATGAACATCAATAACATTGAACAGCAGTTAAAAAAAGATATCCCTGTTTTTAAAGCGGGCGATACCGTAAGAGTCGCCGTAAAAGTAGTAGAAGGCGATAACGAAAGAGTACAGCTTTTTGACGGCGTTGTAGTTGCCAGAAGAGGCAGCGGCATCAGCGAAAGCTTTACGGTAAGAAAAATTTCCTTCGGCGTCGGCGTGGAACGTATTTTCCCTATCCATTCCCCCAGAATTGAAAAAATTGAAGTGCTTAAGTTCGGTAAAGTAAGAAGAGCTAAACTTAACTACTTAAAGAGCCTTTCGGGCAAAGCAGCCAGATTACAGGAAAAAGCAAAAGTAATCCCCGGCGCAGAAACCGTAGCGGAAACAGTTACCGAAGAAACGGTAGCCCCCGCCAAGGTAGAAACACCCGCAGCCGAAACCAAATAAACTTTTTAAGTTTATATACAATAAATGCAAAACCCCCGCTCGTAAGAGCGGGGGTTTTTATTTTCGCCATAAAAAATTATTTAAAATATATAGCCTTTAAACCCTGAACTGGTAGAGGCGGTAGGCTCTTGCCGTCCTGAAACATTTTGGCAAATTTTATTTGTAAGGTCGGTGTAATCGTTGGTTTTAGGCCAGCAGATAAATAATCCTCCTGAGCCGCGATAATACTTCTCCATATTAATACCGACGGGAGAAAGAACATTGCAGTATACGGAAGAACCATCTCCCGCATCCCTTAAATAACAATAAAAGTTTTTATAAGTCATAGTTTTGCCGTCGGCACTTAGTGTACCGCCGGGGGGCATATTTACGTCCAAAGCATCATAAGATATAGCAAACTCACCCGTGGCAAGGCGGTGCCTTTGCTGTGCGTCACTAATAACCTTGGCAAAAGACATAACATTGCTAACCTTTGACACGCCTACAGCCACCTCGTACTGCGGCAAAGCTATGGCGGCCAAAATACCTATAACCAAAGAAACAACAAGCATTTCTATTAAAGTAAAACCTTTTGACACTGACTCCCCCTAAAACAAAACCGTATATATACGATATAAAAATTAACACTGTCAGACAAGGTTATTTTTTGTTATTATTTTTAAAACACAGGAGGATTTATGAAAGAAATCCGCGTCGGCCTTATAGGCTGCGGCTTTATGGGCAAAACCCATATTTACGGCTACAAAACCATACCCGTTTACTACGAACCCGATTTTAAAATAAAACTTGTGGGCGTATGCAACAGAAATATAGAAAAAGCGCAGCAAGCAAAAGAACTTTACGGCTTTGACTTTGCCACGCAGCACGAAGACGATTTGTTTAATAATAAGGATATTGACGTTATAGATATTTGCACGCCAAACGAATATCATAAAGACCAAATAATAAAAGCGCTTAACGCAAAAAAACATATTTATTGCGAAAAGCCCGTCGTAGCCAACCCCGCCCACGCGGCGGAGGTGCTAAAGCACCCCAATATTGAAAAGGTTACATCTCACACGGTTTTCCACAGCCGCTTTTTTGCCAATGTACTGCGCGCCAAACAAATTATAGAAGAAGGCCGCCTTGGCAAAATATTAACCTTCCGCGGGCAGTTTTTGCTGCCCAGCTACGCCAAATCAACCACGGCCGCAAGCTGGCGTCATACTAAGGAAGAATCAGGCGGCGGCGCGCTGTACGATGTCGGCTCTCACATTTGTGATATGGTTTATTATCTGCTTGGGGATTTTGCAAAAGTATATGGCAAAACTCTTATGCCTTACCAAACCCGCCCCGACGGTAAAGGCGGCATTTTTAACTGTGAGCTGGACGAAGCCGCTTTTATAATTGCCACGCTTAAAAACGGCGCAACGGGCAGTATTGAGGCTTCTAAACTGGCAAGCGGCGCGGCGACCGATATGAAGATAGAAATCAACGGGGAAAAGGGCGCGCTTATAATAAACTTTATGGAGCCTAACTGGCTTTACTTTTACGACAATACCCTGCCCGACGAAAAACTGGGCGGTTATAAAGGCTATACGCGCATAGAGTGCATACAAAATTACGACACGCCCGTTATGTTCCCCCCCGGTAAACACCCGATAGGCTGGATACGCGCGCACGTGCATAGTTTGTATACCTTCCTGCAAAATGTACAGGCGGGTAAGCAGTCCTCGCCCAGCCTTACCGACGGGCTTTATATACAACACGTGCTGGACAGCGTGTATAAATCCGCTGAAATTAACAGGGAAGTTGATATTTAAAGTTTAGCTTTACGGCAGCAAAAATCCCCCGCTTTTAAATAAAACGGGGGATTTTTTACGTCGTAGAAAGCGAGCGCGGCGGAAAAAAATAAAAATAGGACCTTTTTAGGCCCTTGAAGTTTATATTTTTGTCCTTATACTATTTGTAAGGCTGAAGGAGGCGTCTTAGGCGGGTGCTGTGATAGTCGGCAGATGTGCCACTGCATGGCATTAAGCCCCCTTAAGTAAGTTGACCCGTCAGCACTTAAAGGAATAGACTAAATGACCGAAGCGTCACTAACTAACTAAACCCCCGAATACAAAAACGGGGGTTTTTTTATGGCTGGTTTTTAAATTATTTCTATGGTTTGATATCGTTGCCGTACGACGTAGAGGAAATTTATATACGGCACGCGTGGATTTTCAGATTTTCGCTTTTTATCAAATGCCTTTATGCAAGTAGTTTGCGATGATTTTTAATTTTCACTTTATTGCAAGGTATATCCAGAGCGGCTGGAAGCCCGCATATCCGAGTGCGGCGGCGCACCCCCGTTGGCAATAAAAAAATTAAAAAGGGCGCAAAAGACGCCGCAAACCTATCGGAAAGATATTAAGTATAGCTCTCAAGATAGGTAAACAGACCCTCTTGCTTAGCCCTGCCCAACGCCGCATCATAAACCTTAACCGCTCCAGTGGCATCGCCAAGCGCATACATCAGCTGCGCAAGAGCAAATTCCGTCAAAAGCTGCCCGCGAATCTCGTCGGAAGAAGCAAAAAGTTTTTTGGCTTCTTTCAACTCCGCCAAAGCTTCTTTAAGTTTATTTTTGCGCTTTAACACATCAGCCTTACCCCACTTAACAAAACCAAGATCCACCGTGTCGTTAATACTGCTGTAAAGCATATCGGCGCGAACATAGCGCTTTAAAGCCTCGTCGTATTTGCCAAGCTGGCGCAGTCCGTTGGCCATACCGCAATTGGTATAAGCCTTACCGAAAATATCCTGCGTATTATTAAAAATCTTCTCGGCCTTTTTATAATTATCAACACAGGCTTTTATATCGCCCGCAATTCTGCTGATGCCCGCCAAACCGCAATAACCGTACGCAAGAGAGATTTTATCCCCCGCGCGGCGCGCTAACTGCACGGAAAGATTAAAATGCGCTATACCCTGTTTAAACTGCCCTTTAAGACGGCATATACCGCCCAAAGCCCAATGGATAAACCCTTGGCCCGCGGTATCTTTTTGCGCCTTATAATAGGCCATAACCTGCAAAAGCAGTTTTTCCGCCTCGTCAAGTTTGCCGTACGCGCGCAAAGCCATACCCATTTCCTGCACGGAGAGCATTTTGAAATCTTCCAAATCGGGATATTTTTGCGCTTCCTTTAAAGCCTTTTGGGCCACGTTATACGCAGTTTTGGCATCGCCCAAAGTTCTGTAGCATTTGGCAAGGGCCAAAAGCATATCGGCCTTTTCGGCCGCGCGGGCGGAAGGGTCTTCCTCCGACGTGGGCTTTTGCGCGTCAAAAAATTTAATAGCCTTTAAATAAAGTTCTATTGCCTGCTCAAAATGGCCCAACATACGGCGGGCTTCCGCCTGAATAAAAAATACCTGCGCTTCCTTGCCTTTATAGGCGGCAAGGGCTGCCAGCACGTCTGCGGGTTTATTATCGTCTAAAAGTTGCTCGTATTTGCTTAAATCTTGCATATAAAACCCTCCGTTAGGGTATGTTTTTAATATTATATTATTTTTGACGTTGCTTATTGGCAAATACCATAAAGACAGAAAGCCTTTTTGATAAAATTGATATATAATATAAAAAACCTTTCGGAGCTTATCAAATGGCCCTTTCTTGGAACGAGATAAAACAACGCGCAATTCAGTTTTCGCAAGACTTTGCAAACGTTACAAACGAAAACGCGGAAAAACAAACTTTTTACAATGAGTTTTTTAATGTTTTCGGCATATCCCGCCGCAGGGTGGCCTCTTTTGAAGAGCCTGTAAAACTGCTGGGCGAAAGGCGCGGCTTTATAGACTTATTTTGGAAAGGCGTATTGCTTGTGGAGCATAAATCTTTAGGTAAAGATTTAGCGGCGGCAAAAACCCAAGCTATTGAATACTTCCCCGGGCTTAAAGAAGAAGAACTGCCAAAGTATATATTGGTTTCGGACTTCCGCCACTTTGAACTTTTTGATTTAGAAGCCGACAATGTTTTTAAATTTACTTTAGAAGACCTGCCCAAACACATAGAACTTTTTGGTTTTATAGCGGGCTACGAACGAAAAGAGTATAAAGATTTTGAACAGGCCAATATAGAAGCTTCCGAACTTATGGGCCGCCTTTACGACGAGCTTAAAACAGGCGGCTATCCCGCGCACGATTTAGAATTATTTTTAGTCCGCTTGCTTTTTTGTCTGTTTGCGGACGATACAGGCATTTTTGAGCGCGGCATATTGCGCCAATATGTAGAAACAAACACCAAGCAAGACGGCACGGACTTGGGCGATAAGCTTACTTTACTATTTCAAGTTTTAAATACTCCCAAAAACAGACGCTCCGCTAATTTAGACGAGCAACTTGCCGCGTTTGAATATATAAACGGGGATTTGTTTGCCAAAACCACATATATACCTTCCTTCAACTCCAAAATGCGGGATTTGTTTCTTAAAGCGTGCGCTTTTGAGTGGAGCAAAATTTCGCCAGCTATATTCGGCTCGCTTTTCCAGTATGTTGCTGATAAAGACAAACGCAGAAGCTTTGGCGAACATTACACTACGGAAAAGAATATATTAAAAACAATTTCCCCCCTGTTTTTAGAGGGCCTTTGGGAAGAGTTTGAAAAAGTAAAAGGCAACACTCATCGCCTGCAGGAATTCCACACAAAAATATCAAAATTAAAATTTTTAGACCCCGCCTGCGGCTGCGGCAACTTTTTGGTTATAACATACCGCGAGATAAGAAAGCTTGAAATTGCCATATTAAAATCCCTCTACAGGGACGGACAACTGCATTTGGATATTTCTGCAATGTCTAAGGTGGATGTGGACAATTTTTACGGTATAGAAATTAACGAGTTCCCCGCAAAAATAGCGGAAGTTGCCCTTTGGCTTATGGATCACCAAATGAATATGGAACTTGGCACCGCCTTTGGGCAATACTTTGCCCGTATTCCGCTTAAAAAGACGGCAAAAATTGTAAACGGAAACGCTTTAAGACTGGATTGGAAGGAAGTCGTCCCCCCTTCGGAACTTTCTTATATTTTTGGCAACCCGCCGTTTGTAGGGAAACCATTTAGAAACACTGAACAAAATGAAGATATGGATATGGCTCTTTCGGCTATTAAAGCCTATGGATTATTAGACTATGTGGCTTCTTGGTACATAAAAGCAGCACAATATATACAAAATACAAAAATAGAATGTGCTTTTGTATCCACAAACAGTATTGCCCAAGGGGAACAGGTTGCTGTTTTGTGGAATGAGCTTTTTAACAAATACGGTATAAAAATAAACTTTGCGCACCGCACTTTTGCTTGGGATAGCGAGGCAGGCGGGAAAGCCCATGTACACGTTGTAATTATAGGGTTTGCAACATTTGACAAAACAGTGAAATATTTATTTGAGTATCAAGACATAAATGGCAACACTCACAAACTTACAACAAAAAACATTAACCCATATTTAACCTCTGGAGAAAATACTATTGTCAATGCAAGGACAACTCCTATAGGTAGTATCCCTGCAATGCATTTTGGAAGCATGCCAAGAGATGGGGGACACCTAATACTCTCACTAAAAGAAAAAGATGAAATGATCTATTCTGATGCAATCACGCAGAAGTGGATTCATACATATATTGGTGCTGAAGAATTTATAAACAATAAAAAACGTTGGTGTCTATGGCTAGTTGGCGCAAATCCTTCTGAGATAAAGCAATCAACCTTAATAATGAAGAGGATTTCTCTGGTAAAAGAATTTAGATTGGCAAGTAAAGCGGACTCTACAAGAAAATTTGCAGAAGTACCAACTCTATTCTGTCAAATAGCACAACCAAAAGCTAATTATATACTTATCCCCGCAACATCTTCGGAGCGTAGAAAATATATACCTATGGGATTCTGTTCAAAAGATGATATAGTTGCCAATAGTTGTTTTGCAGTTCCCAACGCCACAATATACCACTTTGGCGTGCTAACGTCGGAAATGCACATGGTATGGACAAAATATGTATGCGGCAGATTAAAATCTGACTACAGATACTCAAAAGATATTGTTTACAACAACTTCCCTTGGCCAAAAGACGTACCAGAAGCCAAAACAAAAAAGGTGGAAGAAAAGGCCCAAGCCGTGCTTGATGCCCGCGCAAGCTTTCCACAATGTTCCTTGGCGGACCTTTACGACCCTATCACCATGCCCCCCGCCCTTGTAAAAGCCCACCAAGAGCTTGATAAAGCTGTAGACGCCTGCTATGGCAAAACCTTTGCCACAGAGCGCGAACGTATAGAATTTTTGTTTAACCTGTACGCACAATATACCGCCCCGCTTATAGCGGCCGCCAAAGCTAAAAAAAGCAAAAAATCCGCAAAATAGTTTATAACCTTTTACAACTATACAAATATCAAGGTATTGCTTGCCATTTAACCATTTCCCAACACAGATTGCGGCGGGCATAAAGCCATGGAAAGCTATCCCAAACCCCGCCCCGCAAGGCTTACCAAAACCCACATAAATTATCAAATATTCTTAGTGCCATCTGGCATATATAACTATACGGCACAATATAAACCCTGCAAATAATTATGGAGAAACAAGCACACAATGGAACATAGCACAGCAAGAGAAAGGCCGTATATTCTTTATGGCCTGCCATAAGCTTTAGGCACTATTGAACCCACATTCGGCAAGGCTTATCCACGCCCTCGCAGTATTAGGAAGCAGCCGCAAGCCGCAGGAAAAAGTATATAAAAGGCTATAAAGCCCTATGCGCTTCTTTGCCAAAATATGTGTCCTGGCGGGTAAGAAAGATCAAAAAAACAATATTTGTGACATCATTCCCTGCCTATCACGGGACTATGCCTTCCTAAATATCCAAAAGCACAATAAATTGTTGGAATAATTTTTAAACCAGTATTTTTAATAAAAATAAAATATGCCCCCCACCTTATGAATAGGGGTGTTCTGTAGGGACCTTATAGAAAATTGAAATATCTTTATTTACACATATTGGAACAAAAATTATTCCAACAAAAACATAGCCTATAACCAAAATATTATTCAGAACGTAAAAATTTAAACACCGCGCAAAAATTAGCTAAAATTTGCATAACAAACATATTTTATTTTTATTGGTATAATTTTTATTCCAACATAAAGTTATAACTTACAAAAGAGATGTGTTAAAAATGCAAAATTATCTATTTTGTTGGAAGAAAAATTATACCAACATTGCTATTTTTAAAGAAAAATGCAATTTTATAGGCGTTTTTTACCCTTTTTGCATAGCCATATGATTTATTGGATTAGTTTTTATTCCAACACTTATTATAATATTGCAAATATTTGTTTGCAGCGAACTTTAAATAATGCCTCCCATTTGGGCAGGAATATAAAGATATTGTGGGAAAGGTTCCATATCCTCCCCTAATAAGGGCCGGCCTTATGCTCCTTTCCCCTAATAAAACCTAAGATTCGGGCAATTTATAACATAAAAAAACCCAAATTCTTGCTTTCTTCCCAGAGGATTTACCTTTACAGGATTCTAGCCTCGACCCCACCATCACAATGGCATAATTTACGGAAAATAATTCGGTTTAGATATACTATAC
>JAEXBW010000119.1 GCA_023393825.1 Elusimicrobiota bacterium
AAAGGGACTGTTTTGCCGAGGTAGCTCAATGGTTGAGCAACGGTTTTGTAAACCGTAGGTTGTGGGTTCAAGTCCCATCCTCGGCTTTCTTTTTTAAATAGAAACGCGGTTTTATGAGAAAAACACTTATACTCGCCCTGTTACTGCTGCCTTGCGCGTCCTTTGCGCAGAAAACCCACGTACAAATTGCCGACGAATATGGAGATACGATTGTATCAGTAAACGTGGCAAAAAAGGACGGCTCTACACACAGCGGGACGGGCTTTATAGTAAATAAAGACGGCGTAATAGCCACGGCGGGACACGTGGTGGAAGACGCTATTTTTTTAAATGTAACTTTTAAAAACGGCGCAGTTTCCGACGAAGCTTTACTTATTGACGTTTCCCACGATAAAGAAATTGACCTTGCCCTGCTTAAAATACCAAACGAAAATTTGCCGCATGTTTCTTTTAGGAATTCAAATTATGTTCGCGCGGGAGAAGAGATTACCGTTATCGGCAACCCCAGACGCCTGCAAAACACGGTAACAAACGGTTTAATATCGCAGATAAGGCAAGTAAGCCAAGAGGTTATTTGGCATCAGATAAGCGCGCCTATTTCCCCCAGCAGCAGCGGCAGCCCCGTGTTTAATAATCAAGGTTATGTTATAGGTATTGCGCTGTCCAGCTTAAAAGGTAAGGACAACCAAAATCTTAACTTTGCAATTCCAAGTAATTACCTTTTGCAGATGATGGCGGAAAATAATATACAGCCGCAAATGGAAGAAGTTAAACATAATGTACAGGCGGGTCATACACAACCCAAGCCTAAAAAACTTACTTGGATACAACTTGTACAACTGCATATAAAGAAATCTTGGTACATACTTAAAAAGAAAGCCAACGGGCTTTTGGGGTAATAGAAATTTATTTACTTTAGCATAACAATTTTGGTAGAATATAAAAAAATCCAGTCAGGAAGATAAAAAATTATGTCATATAAATGTGAAATCTGCGGGAAAAAATCCGTAACGGGCAACTCTTACAGCCATTCCCATATGAAAACAAAAAGAACTTTCAAGCCTAACCTCCACAAACAAAAGGTAGTATTGGAAGGTAAAACGCAAACCGCTTATATCTGCTCCAAGTGCATTAAAGGCGGCAAGGTAACGAAAC
Source organism: Elusimicrobiota bacterium (assembly GCA_023393825.1). Classification (GTDB taxonomy): domain Bacteria; phylum Elusimicrobiota; class Elusimicrobia; order Elusimicrobiales; family Elusimicrobiaceae; genus Proelusimicrobium. Next base: position 1,156 of record JAEXBW010000119.1, read on the forward strand.
CTACCAAATAATTGCGCATTTACAAATCTTAAAACCCCCGCATTGCAAAGGTGCGGGGGCTTTTTGTCCGTACAAAAAATAAATATGCAATAAAAGAACGCGCTTAAGCGTTTTATTATTGAGGGCTAAATGGTACACGACGATATAGTAATATACAACGTAAAAAACGGTAATAAGGAAGACTTTGGTTTGATTGTAGAAAAATACAAAGACCAGCTTTACTCCTTTATATATTACAGCGTCAAGGACGAGGCCGCCGCAGGGGATATATTCCAAGAAACTATGCTTAAAGCCCTTACGGAAATTAATAAATATAAAGAAGAAGGAAAGTTTAAAGCCTGGCTGTTTACCATAGCAAGAAATAAAATAACGGACCACTTTAGGCGCGGCGCAAAAAACGTACAGTTGGACGAAGACGGAGAAGACCAAGCTTTTGCCACGGCGGACACAACATCAGGCGGCGCTTTAGGCAATATATCGATGGAAGAGATAACGGATTTTATCGGCCGCCTGCCAAGAGAGCAGCAGGAAGTTATACTTTTAAGGCAGTATTTAAGTTTTAAGGAAATTGCCGCAATGTTGGATTGCCCCTTAGGCACCGTTCTTGCCAGAATGAACAGGGGCATAAAGAAGTTACAAAAATTTATGGGAGAAGGATATGCCGCACAATAAAGAAATGGAAAATATGGCTTTGCTTTATTCCTACGGAGAATTACCGCAGGAGCAGGAAGCCGAATTTACCCAACACTTAAAGGAGTGTAAGGACTGCCAGCAAATACTTTTTAGCGCGGGCTTAATGCGCGCGGCCCTGCCCGCGGTTGACGCGCCGCAGTTTTCACCCGCGTTTTATACGCAAGCCGAGCAAAAGCCTTTGTTCAGTTTTAAGGGTTTCAGTTTTAGACACCTTGTCCCCGCAGCGGTAGCGGTGGTGCTAATAGCCGCCGGAATTGCGGCCTATACAGCAAAGGTGGATAGTTATGTATCGGCCTATCAATCTTCCGTAACGGGAATGTACAGCGAAGTTTCTTCCCTCGAGCAGGAAGTGGACGATATAGAAACTTATTTTGCAAATTTGTAGGGAAAAGGAGAGTAATATATGAAAAGAGTATTGTTTATATTGTTAGCAGTGCTTTTTGCGGCAGGTTTGGTAGTAGCCAAAGAAGCCCCGAAATCCGCAAAAAAAGACGCGCCGAAACAGGAAGAATTCCGCAATGGTCCCGACAGGGAGCAAATGCGCAAGGAATTCAAGGAAATGAAAGCCCTTGTAGAAGCCTATAAAGCGGCCAAAACCGATAAGGAAAAGGCCGAAGCGCAGGCCGCAGTTAAAGCCAAAGTAGCCGCTAATTACGACCGCCACCTTGAATTTATGCAACAGCGCGTAAAAGCTTCGCAGGAAAAGCTTGCCGCGCTGGCCAAAAAACTTGAAGAAGGCAAAAAGGCCGACGTGAAAGCCAAAAAGATAGACGAAATTACCGCAAAAATAATTGCGGGGGAAAGACCTGAATCTTTCGGCCCCCCTCATGACGGTAAATTTGCAGGCAAAGACGCGGATAAAAATGGCAAAAGACCTTTTATGAAAGGTCATCGCAAAGGCGGCCCTGATGCGGGTGATTACGAAATGCTTCCCCCTCCTCCGCCTGATATGATGGAAGATGAAGATTTACCTGAAGCTCCCTAAGCTTCACAGTAAACCCAAAACAAACGGGCAGCCCAAAAGGCTGCCTGTTTTTTAATAAAAACAGGACAGAAAGAACATTAAATTAATATAATTATTATATGCATACTTTTTATAAGAAAACCATCGTTTTTGCCTTACTTTTGGCATTTAACGGCACACTTAACGCAGCCTCCCTTGATCTTGATACTCTTCCCGCTTCAAACAAGGCCAATTTTACGCAGGAAAACTATACCGCCCCTGTAGAGCAGGAGCAGCCTGCCGCCCTGCCGCAGGAAACCGCAAAAGACGATGCCCATGCAGATGTGGACCCTAACGGCCCGTGGATGCTTTGCGACATACAGGCCGACGGCCTTAAAAATATCCGCAAGAAAACCGTTTTAAAAAATATTTCCGCAAAAGAGGGCCGCCTGTACCCTAAAAGCAGCATACAGGAAGATGTGTCTTCCCTTATGGCTTTGGGTAACTTTGACAATGCCGAAGTGGACCTTTCCGCCATGGACGGTTCAAGAAAAAATAAAGAAGATAAGACGGACGAAACACTTTACAAATGCCACAAACTTACCTTTATAGTAAAAGAACGCCCCATTTTTGACAAGGTTATCTTTAAGGGGAGAAAGGCACTTTCCAAAACCACTTTGCAAACCGCAATGTCCCTTAAACTAAAAGACCCTTACAGTCAGGCTAAAACAGCTGCCGATATGGAAAAAATTAAAGGCGCATACCTTGAACGCGGCTACACCAATGCGCAAGCCTCCTTTGAAACCGTTATAGACGAAAAGGAAAGCACGGCGCAAATTACCATAACCATAGACGAAGGCAAAAGAACAAAGGTTAAGGAAGTTAAGGTGGAAGGTTTAAATAAAATTCCGCTTAAAAAGTTTTTAAAGCAAATTTCCAATAAAAAAGGCAAAGTGTACAAAGCCCAAAAAATGCCCGAAGATATGTACAAAGTTACGACTTACGCCAGAAACTTGGGCTATTACGATTTTAAGATAGACGATTATAATACCGCCTTCAGCGACGATAAAAGCGACCTTGTAATAACCTATAAAATTAACGAAGGCCACCGCGCGAAATTCGGCAATGTAACATTTAGCGGCAATACGGTTTACACCGCAAAGGAATTGGAAGATTCCGTATTTTTCGTCAAAGGCAAATTGTTTAACCAACAAAAGTTTGACGCTTCCGTACGCGATATGCAGGAGAAATATGCAAACAAAGGCTACCTGCGCGCGGAGATTAACCCCGTCAAAACCTTAGACGAAGAAACAAGCCTTCTTAACATTAATTTTGACATTACGGAAAACAATATAGTTTTTATAGACCACATTGACGTAACGGGCAATGAATCCACAAAAACTTATGTATTCTCCAGAGAGCTTACAATAAAAGAAGGGCAGATTTTTAACTATGCGCAGGTAAAAAGAAGCCAGCAAAAAATACTTAACTTAGGCTTTATTAACGACGCGCAAATAGACATAACACCATCTAACGATACAAGCAAAGTTGACGTGGGTTATAACATTGTGGAAGGCCGCCCCGGTATGTTTACGGCGGGTATAGCAATGTCCTCTTTAGACGGGCTTTACGGCGATGTTTCCATAAACCACTTAAACCT
>JAEXBW010000097.1 GCA_023393825.1 Elusimicrobiota bacterium
GCGCCGTATTTATTGATAATTTCGTCGGGTTCAACGCTGTTGCCCGCGCTCTTGTGCATGGCTTTGCCCTGCTGGTCGGTTATCATACCGTGCGTAATTACATTTTTAAAAGGCGCTTTGCCTTCCAATACGGTTGACGCGATTAAAGATGTTTGGAACCACCCTCTGTGCTGGTCGGAACCTTCAAGGTATACGGCGGCGGGCAAGCCCAAGCCTCTGTATTTTAATACTTCTTCCCATGATACGCCCGAGTCAAACCAAACGTCTAAAATATCGTGTTCTTTGGTAAATTCTTTACCGCCGCAAGAGCAGGTGTAATCTTTAGGCAGAATATCTTTGGCTTCTTCTTTAAACCAAAAATCGCTGCCTTCCTTCATCGCGCGGTCCGTGATAAGTTTAAAAAGATTTTTATCAATTTGCACTTTGCCGCATTCTTTACAATAGAATACCATTAAAGGCACGCCCCAGTAGCGTTGGCGGCTTAAGCACCAGTCGGGGCGCAGTTCCACCATGGATTTTATTCTCTTCTCGCCGCTGGCGGGATACCATTTGGTATTTTCTATTTCTTTTACAAGGCGGTCGCGCAGGCCGTCTTTATCTACGGATAAAAACCATTGCTCTGTAGCGCGGAATATGATTGGGTTTTTACATCTCCAGCAATGCGGATAGCTGTGCGTAATATCCTGCTTTGCGATAAGCGCGCCAAGTTCGTTAAGTCTTTCAACTATAACGGGATTGGCCTTAAAAATGTGCTGGCCCGCAAATTCGCCCGCGTCTTTGGTAAAGATACCTTTTTCGTCCACGGGGCAGAAAATATCTATACCCCATTTAAGGCCCGCGTGAAAGTCTTCCTCGCCGTGGCCGGGGGCAATATGCACTATACCCACGCCCGTATCCATAGTAACAAAATCGGTATGAATTACAGGGTTAAGTTTTTTGTTTAAAGGGTGTTCGTATTTTATGCCTACCAATTTTTCGCCCACTATGCTGCCTGCGGTTGTAACGTTAAGCGAGCAGGATTTTATAAAAACGTCAGCAAGCTTTTCCGCCGCTATTAAGTAAGACCCGTCGGCATTTTGCATAATGCGGTAATCTTCCTGCGGGTTTACGGCCGCGGCCATATTGGCAGGGATTGTCCACGGTGTTGTGGTCCAAACCGCAATATAAATATCTTTGGAAGTATCTATACCCGCAAAAAGATTTTTATCAAATTCTTTAACTTTAAAGCGCAGGTAAATTGAGGTGGAAGTCTTATCGTGGTATTCCGTTTCCGCGTCGGCCAAGGCCGTTTCGCAAGAAGGACACCAATAAATAGCTTTTTTGCCTTTGTATACATAACCCTTTTCCACCGCTTCAAAAAAAGCGGCAACGGTAAGGCCTTCGTATACGGGGGACATTGTTAAATATGGATTATCCCAATCGCCCGTTACGCCAAGGCGTTTAAAACCTTCGCGCTGGATATTAACGAAGTTTTGGGCAAATTCTCTTGCGCGCTGACGGAAAGCGGGAATATCTTTAATCTCCCTTTTGTCTATCTTCATTTCCTTTATAAGCGCTTGTTCAATAGGTAAACCATGGCAGTCCCAACCGGGGATATAAGGACTGTGGTAGCCCATCATTGTGTGAGATTTAACAACAATATCTTTTAATACTTTGTTTAAAGCGTGGCCCATGTGTATGCGGCCGTTGGCATAGGGCGGCCCGTCGGCAAGAATAAACTTTTCCTTACCATTGGTTTGGGCCAGCATCTTTTTGTAAAGTTCAATATCGTTCCAGAAAGCAAGTAAAGAAGGTTCTTTTTGCGGCAAACCTGCCCTCATCGGAAAATCTGTTTTAGGTAATAAAACCGTAGCGGAATATTTGTTTTTGTTTTCTTTCATAGTCCCCGTCCTGCTGCTAAATATATAATAATTATATAATATCTGGCGTAAAACTTGACTTTATGCTAAAAGTTAAGCAAACTAAGAATATGACAAACTTAAGCAGCAATATGGAAGATTATTTGGAAGCTATTTCAATAGCTTCCGCTCAAAGCGGGGCGGCAAGAGTTAAAGATATAAGAACTCTTATGAACGTAAAAACCCCCAGCGTAAGCGGCGCACTTCAGGTATTGGCAAAGCAGGGCCTTGTTACGCACGAAAGATACGGACGCGTCCAACTTACAAAAACGGGCGAGGCTATTGCGGCGGAAGTAAAAAAGAAGCACTCCGTAATATCCGCTTTCCTGCGTGATATGGTGGGCGTATCGCAAAGCGTGGCGGAAATTGACGCCTGCAAAATGGAGCATATCTTAAGTAAAGAAACTTTTAAAAAGCTTATGGAGTTTATGGCAAAGCAGAGCAAGCAGTAAAACCTGCTACAATTTTAAAAGCCGTCCTTTTTTAAAGGGCGGCTTTTTTATTTTGCGTAAATTTTAAAGTTAATTATTGTACTTTGCGTCAAATTCGTCATCAGTCATAAAGAAATATAAAATACCTTCTATTATACCCACGAGAAACGGTAAAGCGCTCCAGCTGAAAAGTACATAAACAACGCCCCAGCCAATTCTGCCCGTGTAAAACTTGTGAATGCCGAACCAACCCGCAAATATTGCAAGCAGGCAGGCGGCAAGCCTGTCTTTAATTCTTTTAGAGCCTGTTTGAGAACTTATATAATGTTGAAATCCCATAAATATTACCCCTCTGTTATGACATTAATTTATTTTAGCAAATATAAAAACGTCTAACCGTTTGTCCGTATTGACTTTGTCAAAAGGTAATGTTATGCTCAAAGTTAAGCAGCACAACAACAGTAACGGAGGCCAATAATGTCTACCAAAGTTTATCTGCAGAATCTTATGTCAGAAGTGGTAAAGAAGGATCCTGCGGAGCATCTGTTTCATCAGGCCGTGGAAGAGGTTATATCAACACTTGAACCTATCTTAACGGCCCAGCCGCAATACATAAAATACGCAGTTTTGGAAAGGATGGTAGAACCCGAACGTGTTATCTACTTTAGAGTTCCTTGGACGGATGACAAGGGAATTACGCACGTTAACAGAGGGTTTAGGGTACAGTTTAACAGCGCAATAGGGCCTTTTAAAGGCGGGATACGCTTTCACGAGAGTGTAACCTTAAGCGCGCTTAAGTTTTTAGCTTTTGAACAAACATTAAAAAACAGTCTTACGGGGCTGCCTTTAGGCGGAGCGAAAGGCGGGTCCGACTTTGACCCCAGAGGCAAGAGCGAGGGCGAAGTTATGCGCTTCTGCCAGGCTTTTATGGACGAACTTTACAGGCATATCGGCGAACGTACCGACGTTCCCGCAGGCGACTTGGGCGTAGGCGCAAGAGAGATAGGCTATATGTTTGGCCACTACAAAAAAATCACCAATAAATTTGTGGGCGTATTTACGGGGAAAGGCCCGTCTTACGGCGGCAGCCTTATCAGGCCCGAAGCCACAGGTTACGGCGTGGTATTTTTTGCGGAAGAAATGCTTAAACGCCAAAGCGAAAGCATAAGGAACAAAACCTGCATAATATCAGGCGCGGGCAACGTGGGCATACACACGGCCGAAAAGATTTTACAGCTTGGCGGCAAGGTTGTGGGCTTTAACGATTACGACGGCGCGGTTTACGATAAAGAAGGCCTTAATACCGAAAAATTGGCCTACCTTAAAAACCTTATATTTGTGGAAAGAGGCAGCCTTAAGGAATACGTCAAAAAGTATAAATCGGCGGAGTTCCACCAAGGCAAAAAATCTTGGTTTATACCGTGCTACGCGGCCTTCCCCACCGCTTGCGAAAACGAGCTTCAGCTTGAAGACGCAAAAATGTTGGTTAAGAACGGCGTAAAGCTGGTTTGCGAAGGCGCCAATATGCCTTGCACGCCAGAGGCTGTACACTTGTTCCAATCCAATAATATTTTATACGCGCCGGGCAAAGCGGCAAACGCTGGCGGCGTGGCGGTATCTGGTTTGGAAATGACGCAAAACACCATACGCCTTACTTGGACAAGGGAAGAAGTTGAAGTCCAACTGCACAAGATTATGAAGAACATTCACGCAAGCTGCGTGGACGCTTCTAAAGATTTTGGCAAGGAAGGCGATTATGTTTTGGGCGCGAATATCAGCGGATTTAGGAAGGTTGCTGATGCGATGATAGCCCAAGGCGTAATATAAGTAGTGGTTTCATAATTTGTTCTGTGCCGACTTATGCCGCTAGCAATTTGGCGTAAGTCGGCTTATTTTTTATTTTTTGCTCATTTGGGTACCGAGAGTCGCTTCGCTCCCATTCTTCTTTGTACACCTCATTCACAATAAAATAAAAAATAAACTCAACCCCGCCAAATCACGCGAGCCAATTTGCAAATGTGTTCTGTTCCGAACAGCATAAGAAAATCAAAATTTACTCAAAATCTAAAAATTCACGCAATATTTAGAAAGTATGCGCTGTTTTTTAACAGCGCATATTTTTTTGTCGTTTCGAAAGATTGCGTGATTTGGATAGATTTGAGGTTAGTTTATGTTTTCTTTGCCGCAAGGTATATCCAGAGCGGCTGGAAGCCCGCATATCCGAAGCGGCAAAAAAACTTAAAATAACCCAAAGATAACAAATTGCTAGCCTGCTTAAGACAAGCAGAACACATTTTAATATAATTAGGTTTATGGAACTAACAATCAACATAGACGGCGGCAGCCGCGGCAACCCCGGCCCGGGGGCCAGCGCCTGGGTAATAAAAGACGCCAAAGGCAAACTGATAGTGCAGGAAGGTTTATTTTTTAAAGAATGCACAAACAATCAGGCGGAATTTACCGCGCTTAAAATGGCTCTTTCAAGGGCATTGGAACTGGGCGCAAAAACTGTAAGAGTGCGTTCCGACTCGCTGCTGCTTGTAAAACAATTTTTAGGCGAATATAAAATAAAAAACCCGCAGCTGCAGGAAATTATGGGCGAAATAAAACAGCTTTCCGCCCGTCTTAAAATTTATATAAACCACGTTCCGCGCGAGCAAAATAAAGAAGCGGACCTTATGTGCAATATCACTATGGACAAGCATTTAAAAGGCAGCAGAACGCCAGCGCCTCAGGTGAAAATTGCACAACCCGCGCCAGCCCCGCAAACGGTTAAAAAAGTTGCCGTTGCGGCAAAACCCGCGCATGTACAAAAGCAGCCTGCAAAACAAAAAGAAGCGCAACAAGCCGAACAACTTGAACTTTTTGACCTTAATAATTTATAGAATATAAGTATTCGGGACGGGGAACCGCTTCGGCTAAAGCAATTTAGACGGGGAGGAACTTCCGGACTCTTAGGGCAGGACGCCGCGCGAAAGCGCGGGAGGGCGGGGCCATATCCCCGTTCGACGGAA
>JAEXBW010000111.1 GCA_023393825.1 Elusimicrobiota bacterium
CCCCAGCGTCTTATGCACTGCGCCGTAAAAGAACCTAAAAAGGAAGGCTTGTCGGTAGCATTATCCATATAATTGTTAAGGGTGGCTATTTTTCTGCCCGTTATTTTCTTTACCGCGTTTCTGGCTTGTTCAATAAACTCCTGCACGGCGGCATCTTTACCGAAGGCGGCCGCATCCAACACAACGGTTTCATCTTTATATCCCGCCGCTAAATTATTTTTATTAAAGGTAACGGTTGTCTTTGCCACTTCGCTAAGCATAGGCGTGGAGCGGGTGATAAAAGTTTTTGCTATCTGTTCGGAAGCCTCTGCGGAAAGTTCGGCATTGCCGCCCAAGATAAGGTTAATTTCGGGGATTTCTTCCGCTATATTCTTTTCGTCAGTTCTGGGTTTGTCGGACTCTACCTCAAGCCCTAAACTGCTTAAGAGGATTATAAAATTTACATTCTTTTCCCTAAGCTGCGGCAAAAGATTTTTTATGCTTTCAATTTCGTCTGCCACCTGCAAATCCGCGGTGCGCTGCACGGCGGGAAAGTCCCCTTTAGACACAACGCCAAGCACTGCAATTTTTAAATTTTCTTTTTTAATAATTATAAACTTCTTCGTATTTCTTAACGGGGTGCCGTCTTTCTTTTCTATGTTGGAAATTACTATAGGGAACTCTGCCTTTGCCAAAGCGGGTTCAATCAAATCCCAGCCCAAAGCAAAATCAGCCGCGCTTAAAGTTGCAGCGGAATATCCTACGCGGTTCATTATTTTTATTGCGCCTTCCAATTTGCCCAACTGCCCTTCCTGCGTGCCGGAAAACGTGTCCCCGCTGTCAAAAAGCAGATAGTCTTCCTGCCGTGCGGCAAGCATATTTTTAAGCACGGCAAAACCGCCCGAAAGTTTATTATCGTTTTCGGCGTAATTTCTATCCCAGTAAAAACCTTGAATATCGTTGGTGTGGAAGATTGTCAGGGAAACATTTTTTTTATCTGCGCAGGCGTTAAGGCCCGCGCAGATAAGAGCAAGTAAAAGTAATTTTTTCATCTGTTATTGAACTTTCTTTATCCTTCCAACTGCAGGCGCTGTTACGCCTTGCGGGTTGGCGGCGATAAAATCTATAAAAATTTCGCTCATCATTCTGCTGTCAAAAACAGTTTTGTCCTGCACTTTTTTAAACATATATCCTTCCCCGTTGCCCATGGCAATATAGTCATTTACGGCGACGGAGTACATTCTGTCTTTTTCCACGGGCTTGCCGTTTATCGTAATGTTTAAAAGTTCAGCCCTGTGATTTTTGTATTTATATGTAACCTCTACGCCCGAGTATTGGAACAAACTTCTTTCCGCGGTGAGGGATTTTAAAACCATTTTCTTAAGAAAGTTTCCGTTAACCTTAACAACCATCGTTTTGTTGGGGAAGGGGAAAGCTTCTGATATAACCCTCTTCGTTATCGGCCCTTTAGGTATATCCACGCGCACGCCGCCCGTGTTCTGCAGGCCTATATCGGCCTTGGTCTGCTGTTTAAGCAAGTCCGCAAACAAGTTGCCTAAGGGGGAGTCTATACCTTTTGAAAGGTCTGGACTGTCTTTATAAAGTTTTTCTTCCGCTGTGCCTATTACGGTTTCAAGTTCTTTGTTCCTCTTGGTTTCGGCAAAGGCTTTAACGTCGGCGTCTTCGCCTATTTTATCAACGTCAAGCGGGATATATTGGGATTGTACGCCTTCAAGTTTGTGTGATTTTTCGTTAAATTCCAAATCTATTTTGCTTACGCCGCGCATTTCAGAACCGCTTTCTACAAATGTAACGCCGTCCATAACTTTATTTTGAATTATCTTATGCGCGTGTCCGCCCAAAACAAGGTTAATACCTTCAATGCCTTTAATAATTTGGTCGGGTCTGGTGGTGGTTTCGTGCTTGTCGTCGGCGACGGAATCGTGGATAATAAGTATAACGGCGTCGGGGTTAAGCGCTTTAACTTCGTACATAACTTTTTTAAGTTTCTTTCTCGCGCCCGAGGTTTTTATTCTCTTAAAGTCGGGGTTAGGGTCTTTGGCTATACCTATTACAACTATCTTTTTACCCTCTATATTATATACTGCATAAGTTTTTACGTTCTCGGGATAGGTGCCTATTTTTTTGTCGTACATATTAAGCGCAAGCACGTCGGGCTTAAGATTTTTTATATTGGCAAGCATAGCGTCTTCTTTAAAGTCGCCCTCGTGGTTTCCTATTGTTACTGCATTGTATCTAAGTTTGTTTAAAAATTCTACGGAAGCCGCGCCCTTAGTTTCCTTTGCTTCTGCCGTGCCGGAGGAAAAATCCCCGCTGTCTAAAAGCAAGTACGGGTTGGATTCTTTTTTAATAAGATTAGCCAGCGTTGCAAAGCCGCCCGTGTTTTTGCCGTCAACAAGGCGGGGGAAATAAAAGCCGTGGGTATCGCTGGTGTGGTAAACGGTTATGGTATCTGCAAAACAAAAACTGCCAAGCAGCAAGAGCAGGGAGAGCGTCAGAAATTTCTTTAACATATTATCACCTTTTTTAACCT
>JAEXBW010000115.1 GCA_023393825.1 Elusimicrobiota bacterium
GCGGTATTTCCTGCGCACGCCTGTTAAAAAGACAGGGCATACAAGTTTTACTCAGCGAGGATAATGTTCTGCCTGTTGCCACAGGACTTGAGGGTATAGAAGTTGAAGTCGGCGGGCATTCCCAAGCGGTATACGATAGCGATTTTATTGTAAAAAGCCCCGGTATATCTCATAGCCACCCCGTCATAAAAAAACTTAAAAAACTTGGTAAACCTATTTTTAGCGAAGTGGAAATAGCTATGGCGTACACTCCTAAAGACTGCCAAGTTTTCGCCATAACAGGCACCAACGGCAAAACCACCACAACAATGATGCTTAGCGAAATTATGAAAGCCCACGCCAAAGAAGAAGGTTTGGGCCGCAAGGTTTACACCGTCGGCAATATAGGCAAACCATTTTCTTCCGTCGCCGATAAAATAGAAGCGGGCAGCATTATTGTTATAGAAGTTTCCAGTTATCAGTTGGAAGATAGTTCTTACTTCCGCCCGTTTTCCTCTTCCATATTAAATATCACGCCCGACCACCTTGAACACCACGGCGGCCTTAAAAAATATATAGAAGCTAAGGCTAAAATTTTTGCGGACCAAACCGCCCGCCAGTCGCTCATTATCAACGGTAGCGATAAGCATTGCCTAAAACTTATAGAAAGGGCAAAATGCAAAGTTTTCAGTTTTTCTTCCACGCCGCATCATCAGGTAAGAATAGATGTTTTTTACGACGGGGACGAAATGATTTTTGCAGACGGCTACCGCATTAAACCGCCTAAACTTTTAATAGGCATACATAATGTGGAAAACGCTATGGCGGCTTCCCTTATGGCCTTTGCCGCAGGCGTCAGCCAGAGCGCGGTGCAAGAAGGTTTTGATACTTTTAACTGCGTTGAACACCGTATAGAATACTTTGCAGATTATAAAGGCATTAAGTGTTATAACGACTCTAAGGCAACCAATGTTGACTCTACCGTTACCGCGCTTAAAGCTTTGCAAAGCGCAAACAGAATTTGGCTTATCTTAGGCGGCAGGGATAAAGGCGCGCCGTACAAACCGCTTTTGCCTTTCCTTAACAATTTTTGCAAGCACGCCGTCTTGATAGGGGAGGCTTCCCCTATAATAAAGCAGGCGCTTTCGGGCCGCTTTCCCGCAACGGAAAAGGGTGATTTAAAATCTGCCGTGGAGTTCATTTTGTCTTCCGCACAAGAGGGCGATATTATGCTTCTCTCTCCCGCTTGCGCGTCCTTTGACCAGTTTAAAGATTTTGAAGACAGAGGCAAACAATTTAAGCAAATGGTAGCCGACTATATCAAAGCGCATAAATAAAATATAAAGAGTTTATTTAAAAAAACAAAACCCCCGCTCTTTTAAGAACGGGGGTTTTTATTTGCTTTAGTTAAAACTTATTTGCAACCGCAGGAGCATTTGCAACAAGAAGATTTGGCGGGATTATTATGTGCTTTAATCTGCGCCAATATTTCTTTTGCAAAGTCCGTTATTGTCGGGTCGCGCGCGCCCATAACCATAACAACATCACCTGGTTTGGCGCTGGCGGCTATATCGGCGGCAACTTCTTTTCTTGTTGCAAGCGTTCTCACGTCTACGTCGTTAGCTTTAAGCGGGTCGGAAATCATTTTGCTGCTGATATCCGCAGGTACAGTGCCGCCCGCGTAATAAACTTCCGCCAACCACAAAGTGTCGTCTTTTTTAATGTTTGCGGTAAATTCCTCCACAAATTCTTTATGCAAAAGCTGCACGGAGGTATAGGCATGCGGCTGAAAGTAAGCCAACACTCTTTTTCCTCTTAAATGCGCGGCCTTAAGCGTTGCGGAAAGCTTGTGCGGATTGTGAGCGAAATCGTCAATAACTTCTATTCCGTTTGCAATGCCGATGGTATTAAAGCGTCTGTAAACGCCTTTAAAATTTTCCAAAGCTTCGGCAGTTTTTTGCATATCCACGCCCATCTCCGCCGCAACAGCAATAGCGGCAAGCGCGTCCTTTACATAATGCTCACCGGGTAAATGCAATGTAAATTTTTGGCCGAGCGCGGTAAAAGTAGAACCGAATCCGTCTAAGTGTAAATCCTGCGCGTGAACATTACCTTCGGTTAAGCCGAAAGTTTTGCACGGTCCCGCAAGTTCTTTAAGGTTATCTTCCTGCGCGTTAATTATAAATTTATCGCAGTTAATACTGAATTTTTGGAAGAACCCTTTAAGCACATCAATTTCTTTATGGTCTTTTGCAAGGTTAAGCATAAGCCCTATTTTGGGGTGATAGTTAACCAATGTTCCGTCGCTTTCGTCGGCCTCTATAACCAAAATATCACTTTTGCCTTTGTACACATTTCCAAAATAACCTTCTTCCTGTAAAGAGAGTAAAACTGCGCCAGTTATCAAGGAAGGCTCTTTGCCCGCGTGTCTTAAAATTTCAAACAGCATTGCGGTTGTTGTGCTTTTACCGCTTGTGCCTGATATTGCTATCGTCCAAGATTCTTTGACGTGTTTTGCCAACAAGTCGGAGCGGTGCAATATTGGTATGGCATATTTTTTTGCTACCTGTATTTCAATATTATCAGGTTCTATTGCGGAAGTTAAAACAACAACATCGGTGTTGTTTCTTATGCCGCTGCCGTCCTGCGGGTAAATTTTTACGCCCAGTTTTATAAGGCTGTCCCACACGGGCAGTTTTGTAAAACCGTTATTTATCAAACGGTCGGACCCTGTAACTTCGTCCCCCGCCATAGCGTGAATTTGGGCCAGCGCGCTCATTCCCACGCCGCCTATACCTACAAAGTGTATTTTCATTTGTTTAAGCTCTCTGTGAAGTCCGTCATATCATAAAACCCGGGTTTTTGTTTTGCCAGCCACGCCGCAACTTTAACGGCGGACTGCGCAAACAGTTTTCTGTCCAAAGCTTTATGTGTTAAAATTATTTCCTCGTCTAAGGAAGGGGAAGTAAGTTTTAAAATGTGTGTACCGGGTACGGTACCTGTTCTTTCGTACGTAATTTTATCCTGCTCAAAATTAATTGCGGCGGCCAAACTTTTTGCCGTGCCGCTTGGCGCATCTTTCTTTTGCGCGTGGTGTATCTCGTGCATTTCTTTAGCGTACCCTTCGTAAAGCGCGGCAGCCTGCTTTATAAGTTGCGTAAACAAAAACACGCCTATGCTTACGTTGGGGGAATAAAAAACAGCTATTTCTTTTTCCTGCTTTAAGGTGTTAACAAAGTCTGCGGGCAAAGCTGTTGTCCCTGTCAGAAAAGCGGCCTTATTTTGCTTTGCAATATCAAAAGCTTCTTTTGCGCCGTCAGGCAGGGAAAAGTCTATAACTAAATCAAACTCTCCGCCTGTCATAACGCCGCTGTCGCGCTCTGCGGAAACCTGCAAGCCTAAAGAGGGATTCTCTTCTATAATCCTCTTTATAAACTGGCCCATTTTGCCGCTTGCGCCGTTAATTAAAACCTTTGCCATTATAATTTATGCTCCAGCAAATATTCCGCAATTTGTCTGCCGTTTAGGGCTGCACCCTTAAGCAAATTATCAAAAGTAATCCACATGTGGATAATATTTTTATCTTCAATATCTTGCCTTATGCGGCAAACGTAAACGGGGTCTGTGCCTGCGGCTTCTTTTGGCGTATAAACATTACCGTCGCACACAACGCCTTTTTGTGTTGCTATTAAGGCAGGGACGGTTGCCATATCAAAATCTTCTTTCGCTCTTATCGTCGCGCCAAGACTGTGGCTTACCATAACGGGTACGCGCACGGTGTGCGGGCGAACTTTAATTTTAGGCAGCTCCAAAATTTTTCTTGTTTCGTTTACGCCTTTAAGTTCTTCCGACGTATAACCGCTTTCTTTTATTGTGCCTACAACGGGTACGCAGTTGGCCTGATATTTGCTGCCTGCGGTTTCAAATTCTTCTATAAGTTTTTTACCGCCGCCGCTGATAGCCTGATAGGAACAAAAGAAAGCTTCTTCAAGCGTGTACTGCTTTTTTAAAGGGTTTAAAGCCATAACAAGCCCTGTCGTCGTGCAGTTGGGGCTGGAGATAAGCCAAGATTTATCCGTTATGGCGTGTGCATTAATCTCTGGTATTACAAGCGGCACATCTTCCTGCATGCGGAATTTGGCGGACATATCAATAGCATATTTAACCTTGCCTTTAAGTTTTGCGGCAAGTTCAAAGCTTATATCATCGTCCGTGCATAAAATTGCTATATCTGTAGCTTCGGGCATATCATTTCTGCCGAAGTGTTTTATATTAACTTTGGTTGACATTCTGTCCAATTCTTTCAACATCAGGCGGCCAACCGCGCCGTTTACACCGTATACGCCGATAGTCTTCATTTAATTACCGTCCCAACCTCTCCGGTTTTGTAATAGATAATTCTTATTTCTATATTTTTTTCTTTCGCCAGTTTAATAGCGTCGGGGTGAAGCACATTTGCGCCTTCCAGCGCGAGTTTGTACATCACGTCAAAATCAAGTAAATTTAATTTTTGCGCGTCGGCGCTTTTGTTTGGGTCTTTATTATAAACGCCGTCAACGTCTTTAATCATTTCCACATGGTCCGCGCCAAGCTGGTCCGCAATAAACACGGCAGAAACGTCCGAGCCGCCGCGCTTTAATGTGGTAATTTCTTTGTGTTCGCCTATGCCCTGAAAGCCCGCGATAATAGGGATATGTTTTTGCTCAATTTCTTTTGCAAGCCTGTCGCTTTTAAGCGCCATAATATCCGCGCCCGCGTGTTGCGACGTGGTTATAAGCCCGATTTGCGAACCTGTCAAGGAAATCGCAGGCAGCCCCGCGTCGTTTAAAGCTATTGCAAGTAAAGCCACGCTTATGCGTTCGCCCGTCGTGATAAGCATATCAAGTTCGCGTTTATTAGGGTTTGTGCTAAGGCTGTAGGCATTGTCCAACAGAATATCCGTCATATTGCCGTTGGCGGAGGCTACTATAACGGGCAAGGTGCCGCTTTCGTAGCGTTGTTTAATAAGTTTTACGGCGAGCATAATTTTTTCTTTATTGGCAAGGGTATTGCCGCCGAATTTTAGTACGGAAATGTTCTTCATATAAGTAATGTCCTGTCTGTCGCCGAAAGGATAGCGTCAAGCTTGTCCTGCGTTTCTTTTGCAATTGGCCCCAGCGGTAAACGAACTTCGCTTGAGCATAAATTAAGTTTTTCCAAAACATATTTACTGCAGGTGGGGTTAACTTCAAAAAAGCTGCCCGCAATTAAAGGGAACGCCGCTCGGAAGACTTGCATTGCCTCGTCTGTTTTACCCGTCGTAAAAAGCTTGTGCATTTTAACAAACGCGGGGGAAAGCGTATTGCCCGCGGCGGATATTATAGCCTTGCTGCCAAGGCTCAAAAACACGGGCCATAAATCGTCATTGCCGCAAACATATTCCAATCTGCCGCCGCCAAACTTTACCGCCATTTCCGTTATATGCGTAATGTCGTAGTCGGATTCTTTTACAGCCTTTATCTGCGGCACTTCTTTAAGTAAACTGTCAAAAAATTTAACGGATAATTTTTGGCCCGTTCTTCCCGGGATATGGTAAACCATTATCGGCAAACCTGCTTTTGCCGCAAGCTGATAATGTGCAATCATACCGCTTAAGTTGGGCTTATTATAATAAGGAGTTACAACCAAAAGCATATCGGGGGAATATTTAACGGCTGTTTCTATATTTTTTAAAGTGGTTTCCGTACTGTTGCTGCCAACGCCCACAATTACCTTTGCTTGTTTATTTATTAGGGCGGTGGCGAACTTAAGTATTTCTTCTTTTTCCGCGCTTGTAAGGGCGGGGGTTTCCGCTGTGGTGCCTAAAATTACAAAACCGCTTACGCCTGCGGCAAGATGCTTTTGTATTAAAACTTCCAAAGCTTTAAAATCAATTTTATTATCTTTAAACGGCGTAACTAAAGCAGGTAAAATTCCGTTAAGCATAAGCCCTCCCTTTTAAA
>JAEXBW010000125.1 GCA_023393825.1 Elusimicrobiota bacterium
TTTACCAACTTCCACCCCGGGTCGGAAACACAAGGGGTTCCCGCGTCGGAAACCAGCGCGCAGTTTTTGCCGCTTTCCAAAAGTTCCAAGCAATGTTTTACGGAAAATTCATCAGCCTCGTTATATCTTACGGGGCGGGCCGTAACGCCGTAATTATCCAAAAGTTTTTTTGTCTGGCGGGTATCTTCGCACAAAACAAAATCGGCCGCTTTTAAAACTTCAAGGCAGCGTAAAGTAATATCCTGCATATTACCTATAGGGGTAGGAACGATGTATAACATAAATAAATTCTATCAAATAGCAAAGTTACTTTTGTAAAATATAAGTAGCGCTTAAACGCAAAACAGGAGTGCCGCAGAATGAAAATTAAAATAAATACCACCATCATATTACTTGCCATTATAGCAGTAACCGCAGTTTTTACCTGGATAGTACCTGCAGGGCAGTACGAAAAAGTTTCACAAAACGGACGCCAAGTGCTGGTGGAAGGCTCTTTCCATTTTATAGAATCCTCCCCCCAAACCCCCTTTGACGTACTTAAAGCCCCTATGGAAGCCTTTGGGCGTTCCAGCACGGCGGGCGTTATAGCATTTTTACTTATCATCGGCGGCGCTTTTATGGTTGTGGAAAAGACTGGGGCAATAGCCTCCGCAATAAAAGCAACAAGCGCATTATTTTTAAAACACCCCGCGCTTAAAAGCCTGTATATTCCAATTACGACAATACTATTTGCAATAGGCGGCGCAACCTTCGGCATGGGCGAAGAAACCTTAATTTTTATTCCAATTTTAATACCGCTTTCGCTATCGCTTAAATACGACTCCGCCATAGGCGTTATGATGCCGTTTTTAGGCTCCATAGCAGGCTTTACCGCAGGGTTTATGAACCCGTTTAGCACGGGTATTGCGCAAGGCATAGCGCAGCTGCCTTTATATTCGGGCTTCACGTTCCGTCTTATAATATGGATTGTGGCAACCGCAGTTGCGATAGTTTTTATTTGGCTTTACTCAAAGAAAGTGGCAAAGAATCCCGAATACAGCTTAACTTACGATTTTGATAAAGAGAGAAGAAAAGAGCTGCATATCAACCAAAACTCGCAGGAAAAATTTACGCTCTCCCACAAAATAGTATTGACGGCTTTCGCGCTTACAATGGTTACATTAGTTTTCGGCGTGCTTAAATACGAATGGTATATAACGGAAATCGGCGCATTGTTCTTCAGCCTTGGCATAGTTGCGGCAATATTCGGCGGCATTAAAATGAGCGAAGCTACAGAAGCCTTTTATAACGGCGTACGCGGCATGGCGGAAATTGTGTTTATGCTCGCCTTGGCAACAGCCATCATAGTAATTGCGGAAAATGGTCATATCTTGGACACAATCCTGTTTTATATGGCTGGGATAATATCTAAACTTAACTCGGTAGTAGCCTCTTGGGCGGCGTTTTTGATGGAAACCGTGTTAAAGTTTTTTATTCCCTCATCTTCGGGCAAAGCCGTGCTTACAATGCCTATACTCGCCCCCCTTTCCGACCTTATCGGCCTTTCCCGCCAGACGATGATTTTAGCCTTTCAGTTCGGAGACGGCTGGGCAGATGCAATAATCCCCACCAATGCTGTTTTGCTTGCGGCAATCGGCATGGCAAAGATACCTTATCAAAAGTGGGTTAAATTTGTAATCCCGTTGCTAGCAATATGGTTTATAATGTCTTTCGCGTTTCTGGCGATAGCGGTAAAAATAAACCTTCAGTAAATCAGTAAATTTTTAAGGGCCTCAAGCGAGGCCCTTTTTATCAATTATGAACTTTAAACCAGATGTCAGCGCATTATCCCTTTTTACAGTTTGGGACGGTTTGGTATTTTTTTTAATACTGCTTATTACCGTCTTAAGCGTTGTTGTCGGCCATTTAAAACGGGATAAGGGCGGCAATAAATTTTTGGATTATATGCTTATGGGCCGCAAGCTTTCCCTGCCGCTTTTTGTGGCTACGCTTACGGCAAGCTGGTATGGCGGAATATTCGGCGTAAACGAGATTACTTTTAACTTCGGCATATACAACTTTATAACGCAGGGCGTGTTTTGGTACGCGGCTTATATTATCTTCGCGCTGTTTATGGTAGATAAAATAAAAAAGTACGAAAGCGTTACAATGCCCGAGCTGGCCCTGCAAATGTTCGGCAAAAAATCCTCCCGCACGGCGGCGGTGTTTACATTTTTTGGCATACTACCCATAACCTATGTTTTAAGCCTTGGTATATTTTTGGATTTACTTTTTAATATCGGCCCCGTTAAGGGTATGATTATAGGCACGGTTTTTGTTTGCCTTTATTCCGCTTGGGGCGGGTTTAGGGCTGTAGTATTTTCCGACTTAGTACAGTTTTTTGTTATGTGTATGTCCGTCTTAATAGTGCTGTTATTTTCAATAGGTACTTTTGGCGGATTAGGGTTTTTAAAAGCACATTTACCCGCCTCACATTTTTCTTTAACAGGCGGCAACGGGTGGCTTAACACTTTGGTTTGGGGCGCAATCGCGCTTGCAACCTTGGTGGACCCTGCCTTCTACCAACGCGTGTTTGCGGCAAAAGATACTAAGACGGCAAAAACAGGTATTTTAGTTTGCACATTTATATGGTTTTGCTTTGATATTTGCACCACGGGCGGCACATTGTATGCGCGCGCCGTTCTGCCAGATGCCCTGCCCGCACATTCTTACTTTTTATACGCAATGCAGCTTTTGCCCGCAGGCTTGCGCGGCTTTTTTGCGGCGGGTATTTTGGCCGTAATACTATCCACATTAGACGCGTTTTTGTTTATAGCTTCCAACACACTTGGTTACGATTTACTTAAAGATAAATTTAAAAATAAAGTATTGGCAAATCAAATGTTCTTTTTTGTTGTGGCGGCAATAGCTATACTTTTGGCAATATTTTTTAAGGGCAACTTCCGCGAAATTTGGTTTGTACTCGGCTCTTATATGTCTGCGTGTTTATTGATACCTATGCTGTTTGGGCATATATGGCCGCGCAGGATAAGCGACAATGTTTTTACATTCTCCGCAATCTGCTGCGCGGGGCTGATAACCGTGTGGAACCTTATCCCCAAAAGCGGCATTTGGCAGGAAGTTAACGGCTTTTACATAGGCATAGTTTTTAACCTGCTTACGCTGGGTTTTGCTATACTAAAAACAAGGAATACAAATGAAAACCGTCAATAATATTTTACTTATAGCAAACGGAAAGTGCGAAGACGCCGCCTTTATAAAAACTCTTGCTAAAGAGAACGATTTTGTTTTGGCTGTTGACGGCGGCGCGGACACAGCCTTAAAGGCGGGCGTTACGCCAGATTTGGTTATAGGGGATTTGGATTCTATCTCCCCCGCTGCAAAAGAAAAACTTGGCAAGGATAAACTTTTTAAAGTATCGCGCCAAGATAATACCGATTTAGAAAAAGCCTTAGATTTTACCCTTGTGTTAAAGCCGAAAGAAACCACAATAATTTGCGCCTCGGGCGGAAGGCTGGATTTTACTTTAAGCAATGTATCTTCCGTTTTTAACTACACAAAAAAACTGCACATTGTTTTAAAAGGCAAAGGGTGGCGCATATACCCGATAGAAAAATCCGCCGCATTTACCTGCAAAAAAGGCGC
>JAEXBW010000129.1 GCA_023393825.1 Elusimicrobiota bacterium
GCGCGTTTAAAGCGGAGGTTCATACGGCGCGCCTGAAAATCGGTACAGTTTGAGCAGGAAGAAATTTCCCTAAATTTATTTTCGCTGGGGAACCAAACTTCAAGGTCGTAAGTTTTGGAGGAGCTAAAACCCATATCGCCCGTGCTTAAAAGTACGCGGCGGTAGGCAAGACCCAATGTTTTTAAAACATCTTCCGCATCGTTCGTCATTCTTTCAAGAATATCCATAGATTCTTCGGGCTTTGCAAGCCAGACAAGTTCCACTTTATTAAATTGGTGGTTTCTTATAAGTCCGCGGGTATCTTTACCGTATGCGCCAGCTTCTTTGCGGAAACACGGCGTATAAGCGGTTTGCGGTTTGGGCAAATCTGTATCGGCAAGAACTTCTCCCCTGTAAAGGTTGGTTAAGGGGATTTCCGCGGTGGAAATTAAATACTGGTCTTCTTCGCCTTCAAGGTGGTACATATCTTCTTTAAATTTAGGCAACTGGCCCGTGCCTACAAGCACTTCCGCATTAACGATAGCAGGCGGCATATATTCGGTGTACCCTTTCTTAGCGTGTAAATCCAACATAAAGCTGATAAGGGCGCGTTCTAATCTTGCGCCGTCGCCGCGCAGCAATGCAAATCTGCTGCCCGAAAGCTTTGCGGCCTTTTCAAAATTCAATATGCCAAGGCCTTCGCCGATGGCGTGGTGGTCTTTTACGGGGAAGTCAAACTGGGGTATGGGTAAAGTATTTTCTTTGGCCACTATATTTGCGGTTTCGTCCGCGCCGACGGGGACGGAGGCATCTGGCAAATTGGGAATCATCATCAAAATGCTATCAATCTGCTCTTTAAGCGTTTGCATTTTAACTTCGTCTGCGGTCATTGCGTCTTTAAGTTTATTGGCTTCTTCCATTGCGGCAGCGGCGGCTTCAGCGCCCTGCTGTGCGCGGATAACGCCTATTTGTTTGGATAAATCATTGCGTTTGGAGCGAAAATTTTCAACTTCCAAAAGGGCTGCTTTATATTCCTGCCAGAGTGATAAAACTTTATCTGCTTCCACGGCTAATTTGGGATTTCTTGAAGATAATTTGGCCTTTACTTCTTCAGGATTAGATGTTAAAAGTTTAATGTCTATCATAATTCTCCTTTATGCAAGTCTTTAACCGAATATGGTTTAGGGAAATACTTTTTTACGGGACTTGCTTTTTCTTTGCTTTCATCAAGCACAAAATCTTTTACCGTTGCCGCGTTTACGGGCGCGTATGTGGCTTGCCTTACGACAAAAACCGCAGTTACCACAAAAGCCGCCAATAACAGCATCCAAAAAACAGGGCTGCCGCCTTCAAACTGTATAGGAAGGTTGTTTTGCTGTTTCATCTTACAAACCTTTCGCGTTTCTTACGGCTTTATCAAAACTTTTTATAAGGCCCTTCGCACTGGAAGAAAGCGCGTCTAATCCGCTTGCGCCTTCGCAGGTGTCGTCGCCCACCCAAATAATTTCCGCCGTGTTAACATCAACAAGTTTGGCCACTACGCCGACCTGCGCGTATATTGTATATTCCGTCGGGTAAACATTACGCTCGCGCCTTTCCTGCTGGCCCGCGTAAGTGCTTTTTATAACGGTATTGCCCTGCGGGTCTTTGGTTACCTGACTGTTAAAAACAGGCTCGCTTGTATTGGTGTGGGAAACATTATAAGTTAAAGTTTTTCTCTCGGGAAGATAAGAAGTTACCTCTCCTATCAGCAGGGCGTCAACGCCTAAAACTTTGCCTATCTTTCTTGTAACTTCGGGGGATAGATACGAGGAGGTTGATAAATTTTGCTCGGCAAGCACGCTTTCTATCTGCGCGCGCTCAACGACGGTATAGCCGTATTTGATAAGGTATTTGGCAAAAAGATTTTCCGCCCCTTTAAAGGTGTCGTCGGGGGAAGAAAATGCCAAGATACCGATTCTTTTCATCTCTTTAAAATTATATTGTTTGCTTATATATGTGC
Organism: Elusimicrobiota bacterium; assembly: GCA_023393825.1. Lineage (GTDB taxonomy): Bacteria > Elusimicrobiota > Elusimicrobia > Elusimicrobiales > Elusimicrobiaceae > Proelusimicrobium. Next base: position 1,982 of record JAEXBW010000129.1, read on the forward strand.
GCGGAACGCAAGCGCAAACAAAAAAGACGAGAGATAAAAGTAAAAATTTCCTCATAGCTCTATTATATAACTTTAATATTTATTAAGATATAAGTATATGACAATAAATTATCCCGCCTCTGTTTTAGAGAGAGCAAAAAAAATAAAGCTTTTATTGACTGATGTCGACGGCGTTCTTACCGACGGAAGTATGAACTTTTTTTCTACGCCCGAAGGCAAAGTGGTAGAAGTAAAAAAGTTTAACGCTTATGACGGTATTTCCTTTCATATGCTTAGAGATTGCGGTATACAATCTGGCATAATAACGGGCGGCAACGCTCCCGCAACCGAGTTTAGAGCAAAAGTACTTGGTATGGATTTTTTGTATTATAATTTTCTCTCCAAACTGCCGCCTTTGGAAGATGTAATTAAAAAAACGGGCCTTTCTTATGAAGAAATTGCCTTTATAGGCGACGACCTTATAGACATACCCGCACTGCGTAAAGTTGGCCTTGCCTGCGCCGTAAAAACAGCAAAACAGGAAGTGCTGGATATAGCGCATTATATAACCCAGACAGACGGCGGGAAGGGCGCCTTCCGCGAAGTTACGGAGCTTGTCCTTAAAGCGCAGGGTAAATGGGATTTGGTTTTGGAAGCGGCCGAAAAAGGCACAATAGGCACCAGCCCCAAACATAATCCCGTGCTTGAAGATTTTAAACAATGGAAAATATAGTTTTAGCGGCTTTCGGCGCAGGGGTGCTTTCGTTTTTCTCCCCGTGTGTTTTCCCCCTTGCGGCGGGGCTGCTTTCAATAATATCGGGTATAAGTTTAAAAGAAATTGCCCAAGGCAAAAAGGCGCAGCATAAGGCAGGCTTATATACGCTTTGCTTTTTTGCGGGTTTTGCATTATGCTTCAGTTTGCTTGGCGCGTCTTCGGGCTTTATAGGCAAATTTTTGGCAAGCAATATAAAAACATTTAACATTATCGCAGGCGTGTTGCTTATAATTTTAGGCGCGTCCCTGTTGGATTTAATAAAAATGCCCGCAGCCCTGCACTCCACCAAAAAATTTAATATTTCTTCCCTGCAACCGGGATACTTTAGCGCGTTTCTTACGGGATTAGCTTTCGCTTTCGCGTGGACGCCGTGCCTCGGCCCCGTGCTTACGGGCCTTGTCATTATGGCAGCCGCGCAGGAAACGGCAATAAAGGGCGCGTCTTTACTGTTTGTATATTCCTTGGGTTTAGGTTTGCCGTTTATATTAATATCTTTCTTTGGCGGCTTCTTTCTTGGCAAGATGAAGAATATGAACCGTTTTATAAAATATACGCAAAAAGCTATGGGCATACTGATAATTTTGCTGGGCATATTGTTTCTTACTGATATAAAAATTCTTAGCGATTTGACTCATTAGCTTTTTATTTTTTCCGCTTACGGAGCTTTATTAATTTTGTTGTATAATATTTTTGGATTGTTCCTATCAACCCGTACGGCACTAAAACATAAAGGAGATTTATAATGAAAAAGATACTCGGCGGCATTATTCTTACTCTTCTGTTTATGCCCGCATTCGCAGGGATAGACACAGGCATAGACGCGGGAATGACTCACGTGTCTTTACTTGGCGGCTTTGCCGCTCCCATCAGCGATTATAAATGGGCGTCAAATGTGGAATACGGCGACAGCGGTCCCGTATACGGCGCGCAAATTATGCATTATCTTACGCCGCACTTCGGCCTTGGCGCGGAATTTAACGCAACCAATTATCAGGAGGCAGAAGGCAAAGTATTAGGAACTGATTACAAAAACAGCGCGGACAGATATGCCTTTATGCTTGCAGGTAAAATAGTTTTTGTTCCGCAGGCCAAAACAAGGTTTTATATACCCTTTGGCGCGGGCTTTAACCGCTTTAAAGGCAAGGTAAAAAGCGTTGCAGCGAGTTTTGATGACACTTTCACCTGCACGGAACCCGCCTTTTACGCGGGGCTGGGAATAGAAACAGATTTAAACGATATATTTATCTTTGGCATAGAGGGCCGCTATAATGGTTTTGGCTTGGATAAAGATAAATTTAATACGGATAATTCTTATCTTGATGATGCCGCGCTACTTCTTAAATTCGGCATTAAGTTTTAACCGCCTACGGTAAATACAACTTTAAAGCCCGCTTTATGCGGGCTTTTTTTATGCATCATAAAGGGTTAAATTGCTATAATATTTTTATATACAAAAGCAAAGGAGGCACGACGATGTCTTTAACCGTAATGATACTGCTGACAGTTATAATTCTGGCGGCGCTTTTTTTACCCTTCACAATCCACGCCGTGGAAAAAGAACTGGAAGCTTTTCTTTTAGTTCTCGGTGTCGCCGCCGTGTCTATAATAGGGGCTTGGTCTTGGCCTTTGGTAGGACACGCTATAAAAGAACCTATAGCAATCTCCCTTGCCGTGCTGGTAACTGGGCTTTTATTCCGCCGTTATAAAAAGCAAGTGGTTGCTCTTATAGAATTTATAGAAGCAAAATTAGGCTTAAAACCCGCAATAATAGTAATAATATTTTGCCTTTCTCTGCTTTCCAGCGTTATAACGGCAATAATTGCCGCGCTTGTGCTGTGCGAAGTAACCTCCACCCTGCGCCTTAGCAGACGCGATACCATACACGTTATTGTAATGGGTTGTTTTGCCATAGGTATGGGCGCGGTATTAACGCCTATCGGCGAGCCGCTTTCCACCATCGTTACAAGCAAGTTGGCCGGGCCGCCGCATCACGCGCATTTCTTTTATCTGTTTTTGCTCTTATGGAAGTTCGTTATCCCAGGTGTTCTTGTATTCTCTGTTTTAGCGGCAAGAACAAAAGACCCGCAAAACAAAACGCAAATGCAGTTTGAACACGAAAAAACAAAAGATATTCTTATCCGCGCGGGTAAAGTATTTTTGTTTGTAATGGCTTTGGTTTTGTTTGGCACTGGCCTTACACCGCTTGCGGAAGCAACAATAATGAAGCTGCCCAACAGCGCTTTATACTGGGCTAACTCTATCTCCGCCATATTAGATAATGCCACCTTAGCCGCGGCGGAAATTGTGCCTACAATGACTAATGCGCAAATAGAATTTATGTTAATAGCTTTGATGGTTTCGGGCGGGCTTTTGATACCGGGGAATATTCCCAATATCATCTGCGCGTCTAAGTTCAAAATTAAAAGTAAGGAGTGGGCAAAAGACGCCCTGCCCGTAGGGATTGCGGCTATGCTTGTTTATTTTGTGATTGTATCTATGTTCCCCGCGCCTTAAATTGTTATACTTAAACTATGATACCTGTAAACGATATTATTTTCAGACTTGCGGCCTCTTTAATTTTCGGAGGCATAATCGGCCTAGAACGCCAATACCACGATAAACCCGCAGGCTTTGCCACAAATACGCTTATCTGCATGGGTTCTACCGTGTTCGCCCTGCTTTCCATACATTCGGCCTTAACCTTCGGCGGAGATCCTGCCCGTATAGCGGCGCAGATTGTCGCCGGTGTGGGCTTTTTGGGCGCAGGCTCCATACTGCGCGAGGGCAATAAAATATCGGGCCTTACGACAGCCGCGGGCATTTGGCTTGTTGCCGCCGTCGGTATGGCTGTGGGATATGGGGAATTTGCCATAGCAGGCACCGCCACCGTGCTGGTGTTAATACTGCAGCTTTTCGTACGCAAACTTACGCACGCCTTTGACTATGTAAAAACCTATGACGCGCTTACAATAAAGTGCGACCCCGACTGGAGCATTGTAGAAAAAATAAATACCACCACTAAAAAGAGAGGCGCGGAAATTTTAAAGCAGGAAGTTTATAAAGAAGAAGGCCTGTTTGTTGTAAGAATGGTGGTAAATATGTCCCCTAAAAATTTTAAAGAAACTTTTAAAGAATTGTTGGCTTTAAAAGAAATTAAATCCTTGGATAAATAATTATGAACAACACAAAAGCAGTTCCTTTATTTAATTTACAAAAACAACACGATAGTCTTAAGCAGGAGCTTAACCAAGCAGCAGTTGATGCCTTAAACTCTATGCATTGGCTTTTAGGCCCTAAAACACAAGCCTTTGAGGCAGAATTTGCCGCAGCCGTAAACGGTAAATATTGCGTTAGCTGCTCCTCGGGCGCAAGCGCCATACAAATTGCGCTTATGGCAGCGGGCGTAGGCAAAGGCGACGAGGTTATTACAACCCCGTTTACCTTTGTAGCCACAACCACTTCCGTAACATTAACGGGCGCGGACTTTGTTTTTGCCGATATAGACCCCGTTACATACAATTTAGACCCTAAAGATATTGAGCGCAAAATAACCAAAAAGACAAAAGCTATTTTACCCGTGCATTTATACGGCTATCCCGCCAATATGCCCGAAATTATGGCAATAGCAAAAAAACATAATCTTAAAGTTATTGAAGACTGCGCGCAAAGCCACCTTGCCAAAGCCGCGGGAGAATATACGGGAACGATAGGCGACGCGGGCTGCTTCAGCTTTTACCCCAGCAAGAACCTTGGCGCGTGCGGCGACGCGGGCGCGATAGTAACCAATAATAAAGAAATTGCCGACGCCTGCACAAGCATACGCCACAGCGGCCGCTCTTTAGGCAAAGCCTACGAATACGACAGAGAAGGCTCAACCTTAAGAATGGACGAAATACAGGCGGCAATATTAAGTGTAAAGCTTAAACATTTACAAGCTTGGACCGACGCCAGAACAAAAGTTGCGGACCTTTACAGAAAGAAACTTGCGGGTATTAAAGAAGTTACTTTACCGCCCGCCGCGCCGGAAGGCTGGAGCCAAAGCTATTACGTTTTTACGATAAGAGTAAAAGACCGTGATGCTTTAAGCGCGCACCTAAAAGCAAACAATATAGGCAATGCGGTTTATTACCCCGTGCCTTTATACAAACAGCCGTGCTACGCTCACTTAAACTGTAAGAAGGAAGACTATCCTAATACGGAAGCCGCCGCCCTTGAAGTGCTTTCTATCCCAATGTTCCCCGAACTTACGGAAGAAGAAGCCGATATAGTGTGCAATGCGATAAAAGAGTTTTATAAAAAATAAAAAGCTTAAAAACAGTTAAAACGAGCGGTATAAAAGCCGCTCGTTTTTTTGCGCGCTATTGCTTTTTTACCTTCATAACTTATAATATAAATGAAGGATAAACATTTTCGTTTAAAAGGGGAACTTCCTTGAAAATCGCGGGGAAGCATTTTGGCGATACAAACTTCAAAAGAATACTGGGCATAATAAGCTTTGGTTGCGCCTTGGCTGCCATGCTTGTGTTTGTAATAATGGAAGAGGCTCAAACATTAAACGGTTTTTGGGCAAGCGGCTCCGTGCGTTTCTTTTTGGGTGTGGTATTGTGCTTCTTCCCGATAGGGCAGGGTGTTGCGGGGTTTTTAATTAAAAACACGCAGAGTAAAAAAAATAAATATTGGCTTAAGGTGTTTTTTGGGCTTACCCTGCTGCATCTTATAATTTTAATACAACTTGCCGCCTTTTTACGTTTTCCTTTAGCTTTCGCGCCATTGGATATTGCGTGGATTCTTTATATAAGAAAACTTATAAAAACAAAGCGCGTAACCGTTAAAAAGATTTTTGACCAAACCCCGATAAATACAAATGCCCCTCATATTGATGATGCCGTGCTTACGCTTGCCATTAACGAAGCCGACGAAAACGGGCTTACATTGCTTATGCACGCCGCTTTATATAACGATACGCAGACTGTACGCCAACTTTTGAAGGAACCGGGCATAGACGTTAACTGCCAACACGAAACGACGGGGAACACCTCCCTCGGGCTTGCCGCGTGGAACGGGCATTACGAATGCGCGCATATGCTTTTGCTGCACCCAGATATAGATATAACCATACGCAATAATGACGGCCTTACCGCCTTTGATTTAGCCCGCGCCAACGGGCATTTTGCACTTGCCGATATGCTGCGCCGTTAAAAAGGATTTATTATGAAAGCCAAAGGTTTTACTCTTTTGGAGATGCTTGTAGTTTCGCTGATTATAGGAATACTTGCCGCCATTGCCCTGCCCAAATATCAGCTTGCGGCGGAAAAAGCGCGCGCGGCAGAAGGTATAACAATTTTAAGAAGCCTGCGCGACGCGCAATTTAATTATTTTCTTACTCACGGCAAATACAGCAATGATATAAATGATTTGGATATCTCTTTCCCCGGGGAAGACGGCTCTTATTCTGGCGTGCCGAGAAAAGAAAGCAAAAACTTTTCCTACGCCGTAAAAAATATAGAAAACGAACTTGCCGTAGCCTCCCGCAAGCCTCTTATTAAGGATTACGGCCTTAAGGCGCAAGGGCAGCAGCTTATCTGCCGTGTTTATACCTCTTTCGGCAGAGATGTGTGCAAGAGTTTCGGCGGAGAGAGAGTTGCCGATTTAGTGGGAGAGCAATACGAAGCTTACGAAATTAAATAATTTTTTTCCAAAATTTACGCAAATTAAAGACCCGCGGATTAATAAAAATCTGCGGGTCTTTTTTACTTTAAACAAGCTAGGTTTTGCGCCGCGCAGCAACGCGGCGTAAAGCTATTTTTCTTCGGCGGTAAGTTCTGCTTCGCCGTTTTCGTCCCTTTCTTCTTCCTTAACTACAGGGGCTACTCTGGCTACTTTATCGGTTTCTTCCATCTTAACCAATCTTACGCCTTGCGCGTTGCGTCCGACGGAGCGAATTTCTTCGCATCTTAATCTTATGGCCATACCCTTTTCGGTTATTACCATAAGGTCTTTGGTTTCGTCCACAAGCTTAATACCCGCCACTTGTCCGTTGCGCTGCGTCGTTTTAATTGTTATCACGCCGCTGCCGCCGCGGTTCTGCGCGCGGTATTCATTAAACTCTGTGCGCTTGCCGTAACCGTTTTCGCAAACGGAAAGCACGTCAGGCTGTTCTCCGCCTCTGGGGGCGTGTTCCATACCCACAACATTATCGCCTTCCGCCAAGCGGATACCGCGTACGCCTTTTGCGGTTCTGCCCATGGCGCGTACCTGCGTTTCGTCAAATCTTATGGATTTGCCTTGCTTGGTAGCTATGATAATGTCGCTGGTGCCATGCGTTTCCTGTACGGAAACAAGCACGTCTCCTTCTTCCAACCCGATGGCTATAATACCCGTTCTGCGGATATTGGCAAACTCTGCAAGTTCCACTCTCTTTACAGTACCTAATCTGGTACACATTGTAAGATATGTTTCGCCCGCGTTCTTGGGGTCAAAATCTCTAAAGGCTACGGCGGAGGTTACTTTTTCTTCGCCTGAAATCTGCAACAGGTTAACTATTGCTTTGCCTTTGGACTGGCGGTTGCCTTCTGGTATTTCAAAGGCTTTAAGCGCAAATACGCGGCCGCGTGTCGTAAACATAAGAATTGTTGAGTGGCTGGAGGTTACAAAGAGGTGTTCAATAAAATCTTCCTCTTTCGTTTTTCCGCCGATAATGCCCTTTCCGCCGCGGTTTTGCGATTTATAAGTATCAAGCGGGATGCGCTTTGCGTAACCGTCGTTGGAAAGTGTAATAACAACATCTTGTTCTTCAATCAAATCTTCTATGCAGAAGTCCGTAACTTCATTGGCTATTTCGGTCTTTCTGGCATTGCCGTATTGTTTCTTCATCTCGCCCAGTTCGGTGATAATAATGTCCAAAATACGCTGAGGATTGGCCAAAATATCCTGCAATTCTTTAATTAAGGCAACAAGCTCTTTTTGTTCCTGCTGAATAGCTACGGCGGAAAGCTGCGTTAACTGGTGCAAGCGCATATCCAAAATAGCCTGTGTTTGAGCTTCGCTTAATTTAAAGCGGTTCATAAGGTTAAGCTTGGCTTCCGTAGCGTCTTGCGACTTGCGGATTATCGCCACAACTTCGTCCATATTGGCTATGGCTACAAGCAAACCTTCTAAAATATGTTCGCGCTTTAAGGCTTTATTTAAGTCAAAGCGTGTGCGGTTTGTAATAACTTCTTGGCGGTGTTTTACATACTGGAGCATTGTTTCTTTAAGGCTCAGTACGCGCGGTTTGCCGTCAACAATGGCAAGCATATTAACGCCGAAGGATGTTTGCAACTGCGTGTGTTTATATAACTGGTTTAAAACCACTTGGCCCGTTGCATCTCTCTTAAGTTCTATTACAAGGCGCATACCGCGGCGGTCCGACTCGTCGCGAATATCTGAAATTTCCGTAATTTTTTTATCTCTTACAAGGCCGGCGATAGCTTCAATAAGGTTGGTTTTGTTAACCTGATAAGGGATTTCCGTTACGATAATGCTTTCTCTGCCGCCCTTCATTTCTTCAATTTCGGCTTTAGCCTGTATGCGAAGTGAGCCGCGGCCCGTTTCAAAATAATCGTAAACGCCTTTTGTGCCGCGAAGGATGCCGCCCGTCGGGAAGTCTGGGCCTTTTACAATCTGCATAAGTTCTTTTGTGCTGATTGCGTGGTTATGGATAACGGCAACAATGCCGTCGCAAATTTCCGCAAGGTTATGCGTAGGAATATTTGTTGCCATACCTACCGCGATACCGTTGGAACCGTTTACCAAAAGCTGCGGCATTTTGCCGGGCAGTACGGAAGGTTCGCTTAAAGAACCGTCGTAGTTAGGTATAAATTTTACGGTATCTTTATCAAGGTCTGCCAAAAGTTCGTCGGCAATGGCTTGAAGGCGGACTTCGGTATAACGCATAGCGGCGGGAGAGTCCCCGTCTACGGAGCCGAAGTTACCCTGCCCGTTTACCAAAGTGTTGCGCATAGAAAAATCCTGCGCCATACGCACCAAAGCGTCATATACTGAAGAGTCGCCGTGCGGGTGATATTTACCCAACACATCACCGACGACGCGGGCGGATTTTTTAAACGGTTTATTGTATTTTAAACCCATTTCCTGCATTGCGTAAAGTATGCGGCGGTGGACAGGTTTTAAACCGTCTCTTACGTCGGGCAAAGCGCGGCCTACGATAACGCTCATCGCGTAATCTATGTAGGAAGATTTCATTTCCTCGCTTATGTTACGGTCTTTTATGCCCAGATTTCCAAATAAATCTTTTGCTTTGGTTTCTGTATTTTGATTAAGATTGTCAGTCATTTAAAAACTCCTTAAATATCCAAATTCCTAACTTCAAGAGCGTGTGATTCTATAAACGCTCTTCTGGGTTCCACTTTATCGCCCATAAGCGTGGTAAAGACGGTTTCCGTATCCACGGCGTTTTCTATAACAACGCGCAGCAATTTGCGGCGGCTGGGGTCCATTGTAGTTTCCCACAGCTGTTCTGGGTTCATTTCACCCAAACCTTTGTAGCGCTGTATGGTTGCGCCTTGTGCGCCTGCGTCTTTAACCGCTTTTAAAAATTCCTGCAGACTGTATATTAACTGGTCTTTTTTACCGTCGTTAAGCGTAAACAAGGGGTTTACTCTTTTCTTTTCGTCGGTAATATGCGGGAACTGCGCTAAGTTAAAACCAAAAGCAGTAAGTTTATTTTCCGCCGCCAAAAGCTTGCCCAACTCTCTTAAGTTTTGGTGTTCGGGGATAAGGGCTTCGCTGTCAATTTCCGTTTCGGGAGTGCCTGCGGCAATAAGCTCTTCTCTCTTTTCGTTTACTGTTTGTGTTTCGTAGTCAAAGTATTCGTTCTCGCTGTAAAAATATCTGTAACCGCCGTCGTGCAAAGGCACGCGGGTAAGCGGCATAACTCCTTTTTCTTTAAAGCCGAAGTATTCCGTAAGGCCCATAGCTTTAACTTCAAGTTTAAATAAAAGGTCTTCAACTTCTCTTAATATTTTAAGGAAGCTTTCTAACTCTTTGGCATCAAGAACTGTGCCGTCTGTCTTTTTGGCTATTGTGGCGGAAAGAGCTTCTTTAAACAACCACGCCTGCATTTGTTCTTCCGTCTGCATATATTCTTCCGCCTTGCCTTTTTTTACTTTATACAAAGGCGGCTGAGCTATATAAATATGCCCACTGTCCACAAGGGGTTTAAGCTGCCTGTAGAAGAAGGTTAAGAGCAGCGTGGTAATATGTTGTCCGTCCACGTCAGCATCAGCCATCAAAATAATTTTATGATAGCGTAATTTGGCAGGATCAAAACCGCCGTCCCCGTCGCCTACGCCTGTACCTAATGCGGAAATAAGAGTGCGTATTTCGTCGTTGGAAAGAATTTTTACAAGCTGGGATTTTTCCACGTTTAAAATTTTACCTTTAAGCGGCAAAATAGCTTGGAAAACTCTGTCCCTGCCTTGCTTGGCGGAACCGCCGGCTGATTCCCCTTCTACAATAAAAAGTTCGCATCTTTCGGCGTTCTTTTCTTGACAGTCGGCTAATTTACCCGGCAAACCGCCTGATTCCAAAGCGCCTTTGCGGCGGGTTAAATCTTTTGCTTTTCTTGCCGCTTCTCTCGCAACCGCTGCGCCGATACATTTATCGCAAATGGCGCGGGCTGTTTTGGGGTTCTCTTCAAAGAAAGTGGCAAGAGTATCGCCTACAATAGAGCGGACGATACCTTCAATTTCGCTGTTGCCCAGTTTGGTTTTTGTCTGGCCTTCAAACTGCGGGTG
>JAEXBW010000038.1 GCA_023393825.1 Elusimicrobiota bacterium
AGGGAATTATTTTTGGAGTATTTTGAGTTCAGGCAAGACAGCAAGGCCCGAGTTTGCAGTACACCTAAACAGAAGGAATGCTTTTTGTCGTATTTTTTGTTTAGACAAGGCGCAACGAGTGAGGTATATCCCGAGCGGGGTGGAACCCCCGCATATCCGAGCGCGGTTGCCGTACGCCAAAACAGAAGGAATGCTTTTTGTCGTATTTTTTGTTTAGACAAGGCGCAACGAGCGAGGTTGCCGTACGCCCGAACAGAAGAAATTATTTGCTAATGGATTTTGGCTTTATACGCGAAGTAAGGAGCGAAGTATATCCAGAGTGGGCGGATGCCCCGTATATCTGAGCGACTAAACGACAAAGTATAAAGCCAAAAGCACAAAGCAAAAAAAAGAGTGGTTCGTTAACCAGACGAACCACTCTACCTGTAAAGAAAGCACCAGCAACTATTATTATTTAATATTTGCTTTTGCTTTCAAAAAGTCAAAAACTTTTCTTTCGTCAAGGCTGGCGAGAATATCAGCTTTCTTTTGATTAAAGAAATCTTTTACTCTCTTCTCGTCCTTGGGATTGGCAACTAAGGCTTTATCAAGTTCGGCCTGCCATTCCGCATCGGTGGAAGCAATATTTTCCTTCTTGGCGATAGCACTTATAATATAGCCCACTTTCAAATCTTTTTCAACGGTGGGGCGCATCTTTTCCGCAAAGGCTTTCTTGTTCTCGGCGGTAAAGTTAGCGGGGGTCTGGCTGCCGCCAAACATACGGTGGATAAAGTTATCTACGGCAATTTCCGTCTGATATTCCACAAGGCTGGCGGGCAAGTCAAAAGTGTTGGCTTTAACCAAAGCGTCTTCTATCTGGGCGGTTATGTCCCTTTCGGAGTGAGTTTTGGCTTCGTTTTCCATGGAGGATTTAAGAACTTCTTTAAGCTTTTCAACGCTTTCAAAGCCCATATCTTTGGCAAAAGAGGCATTAAGTTCGGGTTTTACTTTCTTTTTAATCTCTTCTACCTGCGCGGTAAATTTTACTGTGCCGTCGTCCATTTTAACTTCAAATTCTTTTGTATCGCCTTTTTTTGCGCCTTTTATAGCTTCGGCAAGGCCTTCAATGGTTTGCGGGGCGGACATATCAATAAGTTCGCCGTCGTTGCTATACTTTTTGTCGGCTACGCCGTCTTTGCTGCCGCTGTATTTAACAACTGCAAAGCTTGTATCGGTTACGGTTGCGCCTTCTACGTCGTTTTCAAGGCTGGAATTATGTTCCAAAATATCTTCTAAGCGTTTATCAACGTCGGCTTGAGAAACTGTGTCCGCCTTTTTGGTAATTTCTATACCCGTATAGCCTTTGGGGGTAAATTCGGGGGCGACATCAAGTGAAAGTTCAAAGGTAAAGGTTGCGTTTTCTTTAAATGCGGCAAAATCCGCCTTGCTGACGGAAGGAATCATAACCGGATTTAATTTTGATTTTTCTAAAGCTTTTTCGGACGCGTTTCTTACAAGGAGGTCTATTGCTCTTTCCTGAATATGGGCGGAAAAATTCTTTTTAACAAGGTCCAAAGGTACTTTACCCGCTCTAAAACCCTGCATTTGGGCCTTTGCCTGTACCTGAAGCAAAGCATTGTTAAAGCATTTATTTACTAAACTGGCCTGAGATGTTACAGCTATTGTTACGGTACAACCTTTTTTGCCCTGTTCTTTAACTTCTACCTCGTTATCAAGAGCGGCTGCGAAAATGGACATAATTTCTCCTATTTTAAAAACTTACAGAAAAAGATACCTTCCGATAAATTTAAGTGGTGGACGGAAAGGGACTTGAACCCTTAAGGATTACTCCATACGGTCCTAAGCCGTACGCGTCTGCCAATTCCGCCATCCGTCCGAAATTTATAGAATTTTATGAAAGAAAGTGGGCCATACAAGGATCGAACTTGTGACCTTACGCTTAAGAGGCGTCTGCTCTACCAGCTGAGCTAATGGCCCGACCTAATGTACTAAAATTATAACATAATCTAAGGACTACTGCAAATTATTTTTTAAAACGGAAAAACTGTATAAATATGATACAAAAAATATTTAAAAAAGTGCTACAATAGGTTAAATATTTTATTTTTACGAGAGGGTGCTATGAAAAAAGTTTTTATTATTACCGCCTTGGCATTAGGCGCGGCCTGCGTTCCGTTTGCCGCTTTTGCCGCTTTTGATCCCGACCCGCAGACAGAGGGAATGATGTCCGACCAAAAGGTTATTGACCTTTCCAACAAATACATTGCTTTATTAAGCTCGCTCTATCCCGAGGAAGCTACAAGAGCAGGCACTTTAGGTTATCATAATGCTTTGGACCAAAGGGATTGGCAAACGCAGCTTTCCACAAAAAAGACTTTGCTTTCCCTTAAAGAAGCTTTAGAAAAAGTGGACCCTAAAAAACTTTCCGTCTCAAAACAAATAGACTACACCGTGCTTGCTTCCCTTGTAAATAAAAAACTTTTTGAAACGGATATAGTTAAATCCGCCGCAAAAGATCCTTTGTGGTATTTACAGTCCGTTGACGCTGTTTATGATATTTTAATGAAGGATTTTATGTCCGCGCCCGACAGGCTGCGCGACGGTTTAAAAAGACTTCAGCTTTTGCCCTCCGTATTAAAAGAAGCCAGATCAAACTTAGATAATCCGCCTGATATAAGAGTAAGACTTGCAATGGAAAAAGCCAAAACGGCTTATGATTCCTTCGGCAATATTACATACTTCCTTAATAAATTAAGCCAAGATGAATACACTCGCGGAGAAATAGAAAAAGCCTCCAAAAACGCAAAAGAAGCCTTGGGCGAATACGCCGAATATCTGCAGCAGTTAATGGATAAAAAAGATTACGAAGATTTCCGCCTCGGGGAAGAAAATTACGTCAAGCTTATGAAAGATGTTTATATGACTGATATCCCCGTAAAAAAATTACAAAAGATTTTGGAAAAGGAATTAGACCATTCCAGAGAGCAGCTTATAACCGCGCTTACGCCCGTCGTAGAGCCTGCCTTTACGGAAGAGCAAAAACTTGAGCGCACAAATAATAAAGGGCTTATAGAAATTGCCCCTACGGATTATTATCTTGCTGCGGAAACATTTAACACCCACCCGAAATATAAAGAAGTTCTTGATACCTATGCCAAGAACTTTACCGACGCGACAAAGTTTTTTAACGATAAAAAAATATTCCCCGTAGGCGCGTTAAAAGTTGTCATAGCCGCCTCGCCCGCTTATCTTGGCAACAAGATGACAAAAGTAACATATCTCCCCCCCTTCCCGTTGCTTAACAAGCAAATGGGCGATGTGCTGGTAAGCCTGCCCGAGGCAAAAGACGCCGACGATATTTTGCCAAAAGACTTCAGCTACACCAATATAAAAATAAGCGCGGCGGAAAATATTACCCCCGGCAAAAACCTTATGTATTCCACCATGCCGGAAGAAGGGCAGGTAATGCGCAAAGTATCTTCCAACATATTTTTTATCAACGGCTGGATTAAGTATTCCCTTAATGTCGCATTACAAAACGGATACTTTGATAAAGATGAGGAAAAATTGGCTTTGGCTTGGTACAACTATAAAAAGGCCGTGTTTGCTTTGGCTGGTTTAAAGATGCAGACAAAACAATTTAACTATACTCAAACTTTGGATTTTATCATAGACTCAGGCATACAAACCAAAGAGGCGGAAACTGCGGCAGATTACCTTGCAATTAATCCGCTTGATGCCGAGGCCTATGTGGTTGGCGCGCAGGAATTTGACCGCCTTAAAACCAAATATCAAAAGAAAAACGGTAAAGCTTTTGACTTAGCCGATTACCACAAAAAAGTGCTTATGTCGGGCAAAATACCTTTGTCTTTATTAGACTCTTCCATACAGAAGGCCTATGAAAAGAAAGAATCTGTAAGCGCTTTTAATATGACGTATTTTTAACTTTAGCCACAATGTAAAAAGGCCCGCTTTTAAGGCGGGCCTTTTTTATTTTATTTAACAAATAATAATTTATCAGTCTTTATAGTTTACCACGCCTTCTTCAAACAGGCTGTTGCATAAAGCTTTGGCTATGGATTGAGTAATTTCATTACCGTAAGTATAAGGCGAGCAAGATCTGTAATTTTTACCCGTGGTAGTTTTGGAAACCATAGAGTAAATACCATAAGTGGGATACCCGCCGCAAGAGAGATTTTTACCCAAAAGCCTTTGCGCTTCCACATAAAAAGTACCCTCTCCCGCACGGTAAGAAATACTGTAGCGGAAGTTATTATCGCAGCGCATATAACCGTCCGCGCTGGAATAAGGCAGCTGGGCGGCAAAATCAAGCCCGTCCCAAATATCAGGCGTGGTGGTGTTGGCGGAGGGATAGCCCTTTGCGGACACATAAACATTCAAAGCGTTTCTTATGGAGGAAATCGTAATTATGGCAGAAGTCGCCCTGCTGCGCTCCACGGAAAGGAAATATTTTGGCAAAGCGACGGCAGTAATAATGCCTATAATCAAAACAACAACAAGCAATTCAATTAAAGTAAACCCTTTTTTCATAAATTACAAATCTCCCTTTAACCCCGTTTTAATTTATAACGTAATAATCTTCGCCCAAGGACATACAAAAATCTTTACCTTTTTCGGAAAAATATTTACAGCCTACCCCGTTGCGTTTATTATAAATTATAAGCGAATAAAATGTATCTGCGGGCAGTCTGTCAGCCGTGGCTATACTTTCCTGCTCTCCGCCGTCGCCCGCGCTGTAAGAAAACAGGCGGCTGTCTTTATTCTTATCATCTAAAAAGCCCTGCTTGCCAGGTATTTGCACATCAAGATTTTCCATATCATCGGTGTATACGCCGTTTTTCAAATTATACATACGGTTGGCGTCGGCTATTGCGCGGGTAACAAGCAGCGCTTCGGAAACTTTGGTCTTTTCTATCGCGCGTTCGTAATGGGGCATAAGAACCGCGGTTATGATGACTATAATCATTATAACTATCATAACTTCAAGTAAAGTGAAGCCTTTTTTTGACACGGCAGACATATAAACCCCTGATGACTTTTAAAATATAATACAAAAATTAGACAGAGGATAAAACAGAAAAATTATTTTAAAAGTTCTTCAATCTGGGAGGAAACTTCAAGCCATTTGCTTTCACTATCGGCAATCTCTTTATTGATAAAAGCAAGCTCTATGCTTAAGTCGGAGTTAAAACTGTTTATAAGCCTTTTTTCAAGATTATTTTTTTGCTGTGTCGCGCTTTCTATTCTTTTTTCTATATCTTTAAGCTGCTTTTTAAGGGGTGCGGCCTGCGCGCGCAACTGCGCTTCTTTACGGCGTTTATCTTTGCGGTCATCGTCTGCGGAATCTTCTTGAGAAGCTGAACTTCTGCCGCCGCTGCGCAAAACATAGTTTTTATAATCTTCCAAATCTCCGTCAAAATTATTAACGCCGCCGCCCGCCACCAAAAGCAATCTGTCGCAGACGGATTCCAATATATGGAAGTCGTGGGTAACAAGTATAACCGCGCCGTTATAGTCGTTTAAAGCCTCTATAAGCGCGCGGCGGGAGGTTATGTCCAAATGGTTGGTAGGTTCGTCCAAAATCAAAATATGGGGCGGTTCTATGGTAATTAAAGAAAGCAGCAACCTGCTCTTTTCCCCACCCGAAAGATTGGCTATTTTTGTATCGGCCTTGCTCTTTTCCAAACCATAACAGGCAAGGTGGGTATACACCTGCGCTTCCTTGGCCTCAAACATAATCTCTTTTGCGGTTTCGTAGGGTGTTTTATCGGGGTCAAATTCTTCCGCCTGATGCTGCGCGAAGTAAGCCACTTTTAACTTGCGGGCGCGGGTAAGCTTGCCGCTTTGCAAATGTATTCTGCCCGCCAAAAGTTTTGCAAGGGTGGATTTACCGTTACCGTTAGAACCAAGTAAAGCTATTTTATCGTCTTGCGCTATGGTTACGTTAAGGTTTTGCAAAATCGTTTTATCGCCATAGCCGCAGCTTACGTTTTCCATAGTAAAAAGGTAAGAGTCCAAAGCGTCCGAAGCGGGAAAGGAAAAGCGTATGCTGCGCTCAAGCGGTATTTTTGGCGCGTCGCCAAGGCGTTCTATCATCTTAATTCTGCTTTGCGCCTGCTTTGCTTTGCTGGCTTTATAGCGGAACCTGTCCACGAAAGACTGTAAGTGTTTGCGGGTATCTTCGTATTTTTGAGCGTCTTTTATAATTTGCTCGGTTTGCAGGGCGCGCGTTCTTTCGTAAGTATCATAATTACCCGTGTAAACTTTAAGTTTGGTTTCATCAACAAGGATAATTTTATCGCAAATTCTGTTAAGTATATTTCTGTCGTGGCTGATGATTATTAAAGTTTTATCAAGTTTTTCAAGGCAGTTTTCCAGCCAGATGGAAGTTTCCAAATCTAAGTGGTTTGTAGGTTCGTCCAGCAGCAGGCAATCGCCTGGGGCAAACAAAGCAGCGGCTAAAGCGGCGCGCACGCGCCACCCGCCTGAAAATTCTTTAAGTTTGCGGTGTAAATCTTCTTCCCCAAAACCAAGACCGCTTAATATCGCGCTTGCGCGCGCGGGTGCGCTGTGCGCCCCAAGGCTGTCAAGCCTGTCATAAATTTCCGCTATTCTGTTGCCTGAGGGATTATGGTTTA
>JAEXBW010000064.1 GCA_023393825.1 Elusimicrobiota bacterium
GCGCGTGCGTGCCTAACTGCCCCGTAAAAGCTTTGCAACTGCCCGCGAAAACTGCGGAAGTTAAAGATTTATCCGCCTATAAAGATATTTGGGTTTTTGTTGAACTTATAGACGTTAAAGGCGTGCAAAAAATACGCCCCGTAACGCTTGAGCTTTTAACAAAAGCGCGCGAACTTGCCGCCCAGTTGGGCCAAAGCGTATGCGCCGTTATTATGGGCGCAAATAATGCCGCGCATTTTGCGGAACTTTCCGCCTATGGCGCAACAAAGATTTACAGCGTGAGCGGCGCGGGTTACGCACAATATAATACCGAAGCTTACGGCAGCGCGTTGGTGCAACTTATAAATAAATATAAACCTGCGGCTATTTTTTATCCGTCCACTTATTTGGGCAGGGATTTATCGCCCAGAGTAGCGGCGGAAACGTTTGCAGGCTTAACGGCGGATTGTACCGGCCTTTCCGTTAAAAACGGCAATATAGTACAAACGAGGCCTGCTTTCGGCGGCAATATTATGGCAGATATTGTTTGCCCCAATCACCGCCCGCAAATGTCCACCGTTCGCCCGAATGTTATGCCCAAAATCGCTTTGCCCGCCGCTGCTCCCGCGCAAGTGTTTGAAGAGGCTATACCCGTTTCCGCAAAAGCCGCTAAAGTGCGTGTTTTAAAGACGGAGATGGACCCCGCGCAGGAAATTGAAAAATTAGACGAGGCGGAAATTGTTATATCAGGCGGAAGAGGCCTTAAAACGCAGGAAAATTTTGAAGTTATCAACCAGCTTGCCTGTGTGCTTGGCGGCGCTGTCGGCGCATCTCGCGCGGCTATTGACGCAGGGTGGAAAGCGAAAGACCATCAGGTAGGCCAGAGCGGCGTTACGGTAAAGCCCAAACTTTATGTGGCCTGCGGTATATCGGGCGCAATACAGCATACCGTCGGCATGCAGGATTCCGACGTTATTATTGCTATTAACAAGGATGCGCGCGCGCCTATTTTTAACTTTGCTAAGTATGGGATTGTGGGCGATGTGCAGCAGATACTGCCCAAGGTTTTGGACGCAGTTAAAGAAAGTAAAAAATAGGGATTATTTGTTCTGCTTGGGCTGGTTATAGCTAGCAATTTGTTATCTTTGGATTATTTTAGGTTTTTTTATCACTTCGGATATTCGGGGGTTCCACCCCGCTCTTGATATACCTTGTGTTAAATAAAACCTAAAATAATCTCAAATCTAAGCAAATCACGCGGGCCAATCTACTAAGTTGTTCTGACATTTTTTGGGCATTTATAAAAATCTTAAAAACTACAATACAGACGCTATTGCCGCCAAAGGAAGAAATACCCCTTTTGCGGTATTTTTATGCCCTTACAATTTGCTAAACTATATATATGGAATTTGAGAAGATAAAAAACTTTGTAAAAGATAACGGATTACCTTCCTACCGCATCGCACAGATGCGCGAGGCTGTTTTTGTGCAGGGCATAACCGACTGGGACGAAGCCGCCGTGCTTCCCGCGCCCCTTAGAGAAAAACTTAAAAAAGAAGTTAAGATGCTTTCTTTTGAAGTTGTTACGGTGCAGCATTCCAGACGAGATTTGGTTTTTAAAGCACTTTTAAAATTAAACGACGGCAATAAAATTGAGACCGTTTTAATGCGCCCCGGTAAAACGTGGAGCGTTTGCGTATCATCTCAGGCGGGCTGCCCGCTGGGCTGCGCGTTTTGCGCAACGGGAAAGATGGGCTTTAAGCGCAATTTAACTACGGAAGAAATTACCGACCAAGTTTTATTTTGGTATCAATTCCTGCGTAAAGAACATAAAGACGCGCGCGTTTCAAATGTCGTTTTTATGGGTATGGGCGAGCCGCTGTTAAATTATCTTAATGTTGTAAATGCCGTCAGAGATTTAGCCAACCCAGACTTTTTGGGTATAGGGCAAAGGCATATTTCAATTTCTACCTCGGGCATTGCAGATAAGTTTTTAACTTTAGCCACGGATTTGCCGCAGGTTAATCTTGCTTTATCCCTGCATAATGCCGACGACGAAGAAAGAACCGCGCTTATGCCCGTTAACAGAAAGTTCAACCTTGAAACCATAAAAGAAACGCTGGAAGAATACCTTGTCCGCACGGGCAGGGAAGTGTTTATAGAATACACCGTTATTGACGGGGAAAACAGCACTCCCGCCCACGTTCGCAAGTTGGGCAAGTGGATAACTTCAATCCGCAATAACTATCTGCTTCACGTCAATCTTATAGCGTGCAACCCCGCAGTCGGCAAAGCCGCAGAACCTAAGGAAGAAACCGTTAAAAAGTTTGCCAAAGGTTTGCAGGGTTTAAATATTAACGTAACGATAAGAAAGAGTTTGGGGGCTGATATTTCAGCCGCGTGCGGGCAGTTGGCCGCACAACCCGCAAGGAGAAAAAAATGAAACGTATTTATATTTTAGCCGCGCTTGTTTTACTTTCCGCCTGCGCTACTTTAACAGGCAGCGAAGATTATATACCTATAGGGCCGCAGAACCTTTCCGTACAAATTACGGACTATAAAAAAATGCCCGTTTTTATTACGCGCGCGGAAATTAGAAGACCTTGGGCCAGCCTCGGCTTGTACCGCATTAAAAATCTGCCCAACAACAGACAGGTTATATTAAGGGAAGTTGACGGCATTAAAAAGTTTGCGGCCGCCAAAGGCGCGCATGCCGTTATAATCAACCAATATTTTGAAGAGCAGTCTGATATTGCCTACCCCGTAACTTTAGCTGCTTATTTGGTGCGCTATATGGATAATGTTTCCGCGGAAGATAAAGCGAAAATGGATGAATTTTCCAAAATAGCCGCAATGGAAACCATTAAAGAGTAAAATTTATGAGTAAACAAAAGACTGCAGTTGTTTTGTTTTCGGGCGGGCTTGATTCCACCACCTGCCTGTACTGGGCCTTAGAGAAAGGTTACAAATGTATTGCCCTTAATATTTTTTACGGACAAAGACACGATAGAGAAGTCGCGAGCGCCAGAGCAATATGCAAAAAGCTTGGGGTGGAATTTATCCCCGTAAAGCTTAATTTGCCGTGGCTTGAGGCGGCGTCTTCCTTAGTCGGTAAAAAACACAAAATACCTAATGAGGATATGTCTGTAATTAAAGATAAAAACAGAATACCTTCCACTTACGTTCCCGCAAGAAATTTGGTTTTTATGTCTGTTGCGGCCTCGCTGGCAGATTCTATCGGCGCGGACGCTATTGTGGCAGGGCCAAATGCCATAGATTATTCAGGCTACCCCGACTGCCGCCCGCAGTTTTATACCCCGCTTGCCAAAGCCGTTAAAGAAGGCACAAGAAGCGGCGTTACGGGCAGCCCGATAAAGATTTTAACCCCGCTTTTAAAGCTTAGCAAAGTGCAGATAGTAAAGCTGGGCCATAAGCTTAATGTGCCTTTTGGTATGACGTGGAGCTGCTATAACGGCGGCAAAAAACCGTGCGGTAAATGCGACTCTTGTAAATTGCGCGCGGAGGGTTTTGCGCTTGCGGGCGTACAGGATAAATAATGCGTAAATTATTTTTAACTTTTCTTTTTATCTTCGGCTTAAGCGTTTTATGTTTGGCAGCGGGCGCGGCGGAAAACCGCGCCGCAAAAGCCGCCGCGCAGTTTGGCTTAGACGCGAAGGCGCAGGAAGACGTATTGCTTGAAAGCGACGATATTAAAAAGCTTGTTTTAAAGTATGACGAAGCTACTGCCGCGCAAAAGCCCGCCGTAAAAGCGGAGATAGAAAAGATGCAAACCGCGCAGGAAGATAATGACATTAAAGCGCAGGAATTGCGCATTAAAAGGCAGGAAGATAAGGTAAAAGAACTTCGCGCCGCGCTTGAACAGAGAAAAAAGAATAAAGCGCAGACCGTAAAAGATAAGACGGAAAATTTGATAACTAAAGAATCCGTGGAAAAAATTAAAACGGAATCTTTAAGCAAAAAACTTAAGGATAAAGTTAAAAGCAAAACAAAATGACATTATTCCCAAGGCTTTTTAAGCTGTTCATTTTGGTTATAATAACCCCGCTTTTTGTAACGGGGGTATTTCTGTTTTATTACCAAAATCACAGTAAAAAAGAAGTGCTGACCAACTACCTTAACATTGCGCAAATATCATCAAAATTTATACGGCAGAATGTAGAAAATACCAGCCTTCGCTTCGACTTTATCAACGACATAACCCCAAAGCTGGATAAAAATAAAAAAGCCGTGCAGGAAATGCTGGACGAAACCTTATTTTCCAACCCCGATTTTGTATTTTTGGCGGTTTTGGATTCTTCCGGCAAGGAAGTTATAAGAAGCGCGTCTAAGGATATTTCTTCCCTCATCAGTTATGTTGATTTATCGTCAGACCCTTCCATAAAAAACATAAGTACAAAAAATATTGCCATAAGCGGTTTTGAAACAAAGCTGCCCCTGCCTTTTGTGGAAATTGTCTATCCCACCCAGGACGGCAAATATCTGTTTGCCATAGTAAGTTTGTTTGATATTTGGGATAAACTTTCCCAGCAGAATATCGGCGCGAGCGGCGGTATTTACTTTGCCACAAAGCAAGACGGGCTGCTTGGTTTTAACAGACGCCTTTTGCCAGAAATCCCGCAAGCTGAAGTGCAGAATGCTTTATCTTCCCCAAATTTTCTTATAAAAAAAGTAGAAGATTTTAAAGGCGATGTTTTTGTTGGCGCGTTTGCGCCTTCCGCCGTACCCGATACTTACATAATGGTGCTGCAGTATCAAAAAGAAGCCTATTACACCATAAGCCTTATAACGTGGCTGATAGTGTTTTTTATTTTAGCTACAACAACGCTTTCTTACTTTGCGGCTCTTTCTTTTTCGCAGGAGGTAAGCGACCCTGTGGAAAAACTTACCGCCGCCGCGCAAAAAATATCTGAAAATGATTTTAATGTCCAGCTTGACGCAAAGGACGTGTGGGGCGAGTTTGAAATCTTAATAAATACCTTTAACGCAATGGCGCGCCGTTTGGCGGGATATCAGGCTGTTCAGTTAGATAAACTGCTGGACGAAAAAAGGAAAACAGACCTTTTGGCGGGCCTTATGCGCGACGGGCTTGTTATGTGTTCTTTAGACGGGGCGCAGCTTTACGCCAATAAAACCGCGCAGGAAATTTTGCAGAGCGACGCGCTTTGCCATAATATGGAATGCACCATACACGGCAGCGTAAAGCGGCCCGAGCTTATAAATTTAATTTCCGTTCAAAGCGGCACCGTATTTAACTATCAAAAGAACGGTAAAAATGTTTATTTTGAAGTAGTCAGCGAGGTGTTTAAACCCGCCCAGCAGGACCCTGTGGCTTTAGTCGTGTTTAGGGATATTACAACCGAACACGAAATTAACGAGATGAAGAATGATATTTTTAACTCCGTCGCGCACGATTTGCGCGCGCCGCTTTTGGGCTTGCAGGCATATCTTATGATACTGCGCGAGGGTGATTTGAGCAAAGAAGAACAGCAAAAAATATTGGCTACTATGGATAATTCTTCCAAGACTTTAACCTCTCTTATAGAAAATATTTTAGACGTGTCCAAGCTGGAACGCGGCATTATGGTGCTTAACAAAACTTCTTTTGATTTAAGCGAGGCCGCGCAAAAAGTTATACAAACATTAAGCCCTTTGGCGCAGGAAAAGAAGATAACTTTAACCTCCTCCGTTGCGGAAGGCTCTTTTGTTTTTGCCGATAGAAACCTTATAGACAGAGTGTTTACTAATTTAGTTTCCAACGCGCTTAAGTTTACGGAAAAGGGCGGCGTGGAAATACTGCATTCCGTTAGCGACGGGTGGCATACGCTTACCGTAAAAGATACGGGCATAGGCATAAAAGAAAGCCACCTTTCTAAAATATTTGAAAAATATCATCAAACCGACCGCGGCGTAAAAGGTTACGGTTTGGGGCTTACCATTGTGCGCAGCATTGTAATGGCGCACGGCGGGCAGGTGGGTGTGGCATCACAGGACGGCAAAGGCTCAAGCTTTACTTTTACCTTGCCTGCGGAGGACGTTAAATGATAGTGTTTTGGCATTTGCTTTTTGCGCATCTCTTGGCGGATTTCGTCTTCCACGGCAATAGGACTTTTGACCTTAAAAAGGACACCTTTTTCTACGGGCATTTGCTGCACGGTTTTGTTTATTTTATGTGCCTTGCCGTTTGCGCTTGGCCGTTTTTAAATACGGTTTGGGTGCAGACAAGTTCTTACTCCGTTAACGGCTGGGGTACTATAGCTTTGCTTGCGCTGGTGCATATTCTTATAGACAAGATAAACAAGGCCGATATTATGGTGTTGGACGGCTGCAACGCGGCTATGTTTTTGGTTTGGCAGATGGTGGAAATACTTATACTTTTTGTTGTGTTTCCCATTATGCCTGTTGATTCGCCATCAATTAAACAATATATCTTGGGCGAAAAGCTTTTGCTGGTTGTAAACGGCTCCCTGTTTGTAACTTATTTTGTTATGGTTTTTATCCACCTTTTAAGCAGGGATTTCTTTGGCAAATCTTACCCCAGCCTTGACGAAAAATATTTAAGTATGCTTTACAGACTGGTCTTCTTTTTATTATTTTTGCTGCCCTCTTGGTACGGCTATGTTTTGGGTATCTCGTGGGGGCTTGGTACTATTTATTACAACCGCAGGAAGTTGTTGGACGACTCTCTGTTCAGGATTGCGGCAGGCTCTTCCTTTGCGGTTATCTTAGGCATTATTACAAGGATTTTAATTTACTGATATGGAAACTTTAATAGAAAATGCTTCTTTCGTCTGCCTTGATACGGAAACAACGGGCTTAAACCCGCTTGCCGGCGGCAGGATATGCGAGGTTGCCCTTCTTGCCAGTAAAGGCGGCAAGAGAACAGGCACCTTTAGCACATTATTGAACCCGCAGGTTGTTATTACGCCTGACGTTACCGCCATACACGGTATAACCAACGAAATGGTGGCGCAAAGCCCTAAGTTTGAAGATATTGCAATGCAGCTTATAAGCTACCTTGACGGCAGCGTGCTTATCTGCCACAATGCGGATTTTGACACGGCTTTTTTGGCTAATGAATTTAATCTTATCGGCCTTAAAATGCCGCAGATAGTTATTTTGGACACTCTTAAGTTTGCGCGTACCAACGGTAATTTTGAACGTAACCGCCTTGGCAATATTGCCCAGCAGCTTGGTATTTCCAGCGAAGGCTGGCACAGAGCCATGGCCGATACCGTTATGACGGAAAAGATTTTTTATTACTTTATGTATAAATTTAAACGCGCGGGCGCAAAGACGGTGGGCGACCTTCACGCGCTGCAAACAAAAAAGATTTAGAAGTTAATCGGAGGTAGTATTATATGAATAAAGTTGTACTTTTAATCAGAGACGGGTGGGGCGTTAAAGCGCAAAAAGAACATAATGCGGTATTAAGCGCAAATACTCCTAACGTCAATAAATATTTAGCAAAATATCCTTATACGCTTATAGAAGCCTCGGGCGAACTTGTCGGTTTGCCTGCGGGTTATATGGGTTCTTCCGAAGTGGGCCACCTTAATATGGGTGCGGGAAGAATTGTTGTGCAGGAACTTAAAAGACTTAAAGACGCTTTTGAAGACGGTTCTATTTATAATGCCGCCGCGTTTAAAGCCGCCATTGATAACTGCGTTAAAAAAGGCAGCGCATTACACCTTATGGGCCTTGTGCAGGACGAAGGCGTCCACGCGCATCAGGACCACCTTTACGCCATAATAAAACACGCCGCGGATAAAGGCATCAAAACGGTTTACATACACTTCTTTGCCGACGGGCGCGATACGCCGCCAAACAGCGCTTTGGGCTATCTTAAAATGCTTGAAGAAAAAATTAAAGAATACGGTCTTGGTACGGTTGCCACCGTTACGGGCCGCTATTTTGCAATGGACAGAAACGAAACTTGGCAGCTTACAAGCGAAGCTTACGATTTAATTGTAGACGCTAAAGGCCGCCACGCCGATACCGCCCAAAAAGCTATTGAAGATTCCTACGCTAACGATAAAACGCCCGACGGTGGCGCAATGGTGGACGAATATATCCCGCCCACAGTTATCAACGGTTACAAAGGCGTTAAAGACTGCGACAGCATAATATTTTTTAACTTCCGCCAGGATAGAGCCATACAGCTTACCCGCGCTTTTGTGGAAGATGATTATACAGGCGTAAGAAACCGCCGTCCGCAAATTGTTTACTGCGGTTTAACAAAATATTACGACTCTTTTAAATACAGCGCGCTTGCCCCTATGACGGAAGGCGGCGGTATGAATAACCTTTTGGGCGAGGTTTTGGGCAACAGCGGCAAAATGCAGTTGCGCATTGCCGAAACGCAAAAGTTTAAACACGTTACCTCTTTCTTTAACGGTAAACTTATTAAACCGTTTAAGGGCGAAGACCGTGTTGAAATTAAAGGTACCTTTGACCCTGCCACCTATGCCGACCACCCCGAGATGGACGCAAAACCCGTGGCAGAACGCGCCGTTAAAGAGATTGCAACAGGCAAATACGATTTTGTTGTTATCAACTTTGCAAACTGCGATATGGTTGGGCATACGGGCAGTTTTAAAGCCGCGGTTAAAGCCGTTGAAGTGGTTGACGAATGTACGGGTATGGTAACGGACGCTGCTTTAAAAGCGGGTTATACCGTGCTTATCACAGCAGATCACGGCAATGCGGAAGAAATGTGGGACGACACCATTAATATGGCAAAAACCGCCCACACCACAAATAAGGTAGAACTTATTTATGTTGCGGCTGATGCCGATAAAGTAAAACTTACAGACGGCGGCAAGCTTGCAGACATTGCGCCGACCGTTTTGGAGATACTCGGCGTACCCGCCCCGCAGGAGATGACGGCAGTTTCTCTTATACAAAAATAAGATAAACGAAAGTTTTTACGGACATAATAAAAGACCCCCTGAAAAAAGGGGTTTTTTATGTTAACTTGAGGTACGGGACAGATATTTCAAACGCAGTTAAGAGGATGGTATGAAAAACAATTATTCCCAGACTTTAAAGAGAACAGGCTGCTGCCTTTGCGAAGGCGATAGTGTAACATATCGCAAGGACGGCGGTAAAAAGAAACACACCGCTTAAATTACATTAATTAACGCCCCCGCTTTTAGGGGGCGTTTTTGCTAGAATTTATATATGTATATAAAGGTTAAGGTTCACGCGGACGAAAAGAGGGACGCTGTTGTGCGTAAAGGCCCTGACGCGTTTGAGATTTGGGTTAAGGCGCCCGCCGAAAGGGGGGAGGCTAACAGGGCGGTTGCTTTGTTGGTTGCGCGGGAACTGGGGGTGGAGGCGAAGAGGCTTCGCCTTATTAAGGGCGCGACTTCGCCCGCTAAAATATTTGAGTACTAGATTTGCGGCGTCTTTTGCGGCAATACTTTGTCGCTTTGGTCGGTCAGATACACGGGCTTCCAGCCGCTCACGGTATCCTTCCCTCCCTACTCCGCGTCTTGCCGTAAAATACTTGCAAACTCATAATGCACCTAATCTAATCACGCAATTTTGGGGACGACGCAAAATACTTGCAAAGCACGAAACGCACTCGGAAGAAAATTAAAATTTCCTCAAAATTTGAAAATCCTCGCGTGGCTCAAGCCTAATTTGTTCCTCTGGGGAAGGCATTTATCAGTATAACGGGTAATCCGCACATAATTATTTTTGTCTTTTGTCGTTCGGAACAGAACACCTTTATAGATGGTACGCGTGATTTGGCGGGGTTGAGCTTATTTTTTATTTTATTTTAAATGAGGTGTGCAAAGAAGTATGGGAGCGGAGCGACTCTCGGTACCCGAATGAGAAAAAAATAAAAAAGAAGCCAACACACGACAAATTGCTAGCTTTATTCTGCATAGTAGAACAAATAGGTTGTATTATCACATTTTATTTTGTTATAATATTTGTGGATAAGATATGCCCGGGCCTCAGGTGATAGCCCAAAGTTATCTAAGTGCAAGCGGGGCGGATAAACCCCGTCTGTATTTATTTATCTAAAAAAACAAACAGGAATATGAAAACTTACGAAACAGTAACAATAATAAAACCGCAGCTTACCGATGGCGAAGTAGCGGCATTTGTAGACAAAGCGAAAGCTTTTATAGCTTCAGCCGGCGGCGAAGTCGTGTCTGAAGAAAAACTCGGAAGAAGAAGATTCTCCCACGATATCGTTAAAAACCGCGAAGGTTTTTATCTTTACCTTAAGTTCAAAGCCGAAAC
>JAEXBW010000087.1 GCA_023393825.1 Elusimicrobiota bacterium
GATTCGCCCAAAAAATCAACATTTGTTTTTATTCCAAAACCGAACTTTTTAAGATAAGAATAAAGCGTTTTTGCGCCCATATTGTAAGCCACTTTACCCGCGCCGATGTTAGAGGAAACCTCCATAACTTCGCTTAAGGTAAGTATCGGCTTTTTGGAGGCAACGTGGTCTTTAATCGTAATGCCCGTAACCTTCCACTTATTATTTTCCATATCAAAAGTGGAGTTCATATCAACATTGCCGCTGTCCAGCGCGGCGGCCGCGCCGATAGTTTTAAAAGTGGACCCGGGTTCGTAAGTAAACTGGAAAGGCAAGCTTAAGCCGTCCTTAGACGGATAAGACGCCGCGGCAAGGATATTGCCCGTTTGCGGCTCCTGCACGATAACAAACGCGCTGTTTACTTTATACTTTGTAGCGTATTCTTTTATTGTGCTTTCCGCGTAATACTGGCCCAAAGCGTCCAAGGTAAGGTATATATCGGCAATTTCAGGCACAAAGTCTTGGCTTTTATCATATATTATGCCGCCCTTTCTGGCGCGTTTTACGCGTTGGGATTTTGTTTCTTCCGACAAAGTTTTATTGTACATCAACTCTATGCCGGATAGGCCCGTATTTCTGGAATTTGTTGCGCCTATAATATCCTGCGCAATGCCGTCAAAGGGATAAATTCTTGTGTACTGCGGCTCTATTTCCAAACCTGTAAGATGCTCTTTAGAGATACGTTTTTCCAACTCTTCATATTCCATCGGCGTAACATCTTTTCTGACGTAAAAAAAGTTCTTTCTGGCGTCCCATTCTGTACGCAAATCTTCTTTGCTTATGTTTAAAGTATCGGCAAGCGCGGCAAATATAGGTTCTTTTTTTGCCACATTTTTTTTGCTTAAAGCAACGGCGTAAGTTCTTAAAGATTCGGCAAGCACGATACCGTTTTTATCCAAAATTCTGCCGCGCAAAGTATCACGCTGGGTTTGCGTGTAAATACGTTTTTCCGCCTTGGTGGTAAGTTCCCCGTGCCTGAATGTCTGCAAGTAAAATAACCTTGCAAATAAGGCGATGGCGGGAATGAAACACAAAAGGCCGCAAATTTTAATTCTTGTTTTCAGGGTCATTTTTAACCTTTAAAATAATGATATTGCCAGGTGGCGTAACACCCATCTCAAGTTCCTTTGCGGCGGCGGTTATCTTATCGGGCGATTTATAAATATTAAGACGGTAGCGCAGGTACTGGTTGCGCGCCTGTTTAAAGGAAATATCCTCCATAAGGGAGGCGACGCGGTAGCCTGTTTTTTCTTTTTGCACGCGTTCTATGGAAAGCAGCAGCAAGAACAAACCCGCAAGTAAAATAATGTAAATTGTCTTCATTTAAGCCTCTGTGCAACGCGCAGTTTTGCGCTTCTTGCGCGCGGATTATTTTTAACTTCTTCCCACTGCGGCTCTATAACTTTTTTGTTTACAAGCTGCCAACTGCCGTCTGAGCAAAGGTCTTTAAGCGCATATTTTATAATTCTGTCTTCCGTGGAATGGAATGTTAAAAACGCGGCTCTGCCGCCCTGCTTTATAATCTGCGGCAGTATTTTTACGGAGGATTCCACCGCCTCCAATTCCCCGTTTACGGCTATTCTTAAAGCTTGAAATGTTTTTGTTGCAGGGTGTATTTTGCCCTCTCTGCGGCACACTTTTTCTATCACTTTAGCCAAGGCGGTTGTGGTAAGCAAGGGGCCGTTTTCCACACGCGCGTCATAAACGGCAAGGGCTATTTTGCGCGCGTTGCGCTCGTCGGCATATTTAAGCAAAAGTTCTTCCAACTCGTCGGCGGGAAGCGTGTTTATAATGTCCGCCGCGGTTTGCCCGCCGGTATTATCAAAGCGCATATCTAAAGGGCCTTCCTGCAAAAAACTAAATCCGCGTTTAGGGTCGTCTAACTGATACGAACTTAAACCCAAGTCAAAAAGTATGCCATGCGCGCCATCAACGCCCGCCTGCAAAAGCGCGTCTTTTGCGTTAAGATAGCTTAAATTAAAGGCCAAAAGTCTTGCGTCGGCAACATTTTCCACAGCCATTTTTACGGCGTTGGGGTCTTTGTCCAAACCTATCACTTTACCCTGCGCGGATAGTTTTGACATAAAAAATTTTGTATGCCCGCCCAAACCCAAAGTACCGTCTATGTATACGCCATCGGGGTTTGTTATAAGCAGGTCTGTAATTTCCCGCGCGAGTATCGGTATATGCTTCCAGCTCATTTCTTTTTACCTCTAAGAGTAGTTTTTTCTTGTGCAGCGGGGATAAGTTTAAGGTCGCGCTGTAAATCCGCCTGCCAAGCGTATTCCAAAGCTTGCGGCGTGTTAAAAGGCATACCGTACGCCCTGTAAAGCGCGCGGCCCAAAGGCATACCTTCTTTTATGTTTTTACAAAATTGATAAAACTCGTCGCGGGATTTATCCTTTAACAAAAAATCTACAACGCTGTAGGCCTGCGCATACCACATAACAACATCATTCTTGGGATATTCCCTAAGGCTTTCGGTATTTATAAATTCTTCAAAATCTATATATTCGCCCCTGCGGAAGGATTCTATATTCCTTCTCAGCCATTTTGTATCCTGCGGCAGCTGCGCTTTGCTTTGCATATAAACCGCAAAGCCTTCGCTAAGCCAAAGAGGGCTAATCTGCGGCGCAAAAAAACCGTCAAAGTAAATGTGGGTAAGTTCGTGGACGAAGTTGCCTTCAAAGTCGTCATTTTCCAGCATATAAACGGCCTGCGCCTCAATATCGGTTGTGGCAATGGACCAAGAGGGTTTAGAGGTGTAGGTGGAATAACTTTCCTTAGTTCTAAACAACATCAAAAACACTCTGTTAAATTTGGAAAATAAAGAAAACGGCACAATATCCAACACAAAATTACCGTGGATTTTTTCTAACAACTTTCTAAGTTCGGGGGTTATCTCTAACCTTTCCCTGTAAATAAGATAATTGTTTGTAAGGGCGGAAAAGAAACCCTCGGGCGGGGCAAGCCACGCGCCGCGTTTGGTTTTGGTAAACACGCTTTTTACTTTAAAATTTTCCGTGGGTATAGGGCGTTCTTCTTTGATATAGCGAAAAGTTTCCATAGAGGAAACGGTAAGGCCTTGATATTCCTCGCCCGCGCTGCCCGAAAATATTTTTTTAACCTCTGCGGTTGAGGGCGTAATTATCTGGACGGCAGCAAGCGGAGAAGGCGCGTGAGCGTTCTTCTTTTTATCTTTAAAAAATTCCGTTGCCATAAGTACGGTAAGTATTACCAAAAGCAAGGCAAGCGAAAGGTTGATTCTGTTAGTTATATCCATCTTTTTTAAATACCGCCAACTTTCTTATTTTATCATCGCAAGGTAAGGTATAACTTATTATACTTTGTTGAGAGATTTTTATCTCCCCCGCTTTTGCTTTATCAAAGGTGCTGTCCTCCCCCTGATAGGCCAAAAAAAGCCC
Source organism: Elusimicrobiota bacterium (assembly GCA_023393825.1). Taxonomy (GTDB): domain Bacteria; phylum Elusimicrobiota; class Elusimicrobia; order Elusimicrobiales; family Elusimicrobiaceae; genus Proelusimicrobium. Next base: position 3,465 of record JAEXBW010000087.1, read on the forward strand.
GCCGCTTTTAAGCCGCGCCGTGCAAAGCGGCAAAACTTCGTAAATCTTGCCCATGGCGCGCTCTAAGGTAAAGTCAAATTCTTCCTGCTCGTGCAGTGTTTCTGCGCGCGCGTTTAAAACCTTTATATTTTTAAGACCGAGTTTAAAATTTACCCACTCCATAAACATACAGCGTTTTTGCAAACCCTCAACAAGCGTTACGGAGCAAAAATCCAAAGCAATTTTTATCACTATGCCGATATACCCCGCGCCCGCGCCGTAGTCCGCCGCGCTTACACTTTTGCCGCCGCAGGTTTTGGCTATATAAGCTGCGGAGATAAGACCGTCTAAAATATGCCTGTCCCAAATTTCCTGTTTATCCCGCACGCTGGTAAGGTTAAGCTGCTCTTTTTTCTGCCACACCAAGTCGGCATAAAGCTCCAAACAGGCAAGCTGCGCCGCGCTTAGGTCAAGGCCGAGCGAATTTATAAAATCAATTCTGTGATTCATTTTTGGTTTTTCTGTATTTTTCTATATTAACGGCAATAAGCTGAATATCGGCGGGAGTAATACCCGGTATCCTGCTTGCCTGACCAAGCGTAAGCGGCTTAATTTTGGCCAGTTTTTGTTTTGTTTCAATAAGTATGCCCTTTACCGCCGACGCGTCAAAACCCTGCGGTATCGCAATTTTATCGGCATTCTCAAGCGCTTTAGCTTCCTTAAGGTTACGCTCAAGGTAGCCCGCGTACTTGCGCTGAACCCTTGCGCTTTCTTTTGCGCTTTCAATGTTAAACGGAGAAAGAGAACTTTCTTCTATTTCCGCTGAGGGGTCTTTTACAAGTTTTTCCACGGCGGCTTTATAACTTTCAAAAGGTTGTTTATATTCCTGCGGCAGACTGCCGATTTCTAAGGCGTAAGGACACAAACGTAAATCCGCGTTATCTGTACGCAGCAACAGGCGGTATTCCGCACGGGACGTGAACATTCTGTAAGGCTCGTTTACGCCCTTTGTGGTTAAATCGTCAATCAATACACCGATGTAGGCTTGGTCGCGCCTTAAAATAAAAGGCGGCTTGCCCTGCGCTTTAAGCGCGGCGTTAAAACCCGCCATAAGGCCCTGCCCGCCAGCTTCCTCATAGCCCGTGGTGCCGTTTATCTGGCCCGCAAAAAACAGGCCGCTTACGGCTTTAACTTCCAGCGCGGCTGAAAGATTAAGCGGGTCAAAAAAATCGTATTCTATGGCGTAGCCCGCGCGCGTTATTTGCGCATTCTCCAGCCCTGGGACGGACTTTAAAAGTTTATACTGCACATGCTCGGGCATACTGGTGGAAAAGCCCTGTATATAATATTCCTGCGTGCCTGCGCCTTCGGGTTCCAAAAAAATAGGGTGATGTTTATTTTCGGGGAATTTAACCGCCTTGTCTTCAATAGACGGGCAATAGCGCGGACCAATGGAATGTATATTGCCGCTGTAAAGTGCGGATTCCTTCATATGCTCACGCAAAACTTCGGCGGTAGCGTCGGTAGTTTTGGTGATAAAACATTGCATAAAATCTTTTTTAACTGGCTTGTTAAAAACAGAAAAAGGGGTATAAGGCTGGTCGGAAGGCTGCGGCGTAAACTTGCTAAAATCCACCGTTTTGCCGTTAATCCTCATCGGCGTACCTGTTTTAAGGCGCGCGCCGCTTATACCTAAAGCTTTAAGGCTTTCGCCCAAATAATTGCTTGGCATATCGTTATATCTGCCGCCCGAAAGCATAATATTGCCGATATGAACAACGCCTTTTAAAAACGTGCCTGCGGTTACAACAACGGTTTTTGTTTTGTATCTTGTGTTTCTTAAAGTGTCCACGGCGGTTATTTTGCCATCGTCGGTAATAACTTCTTTTGCTTCGTCTTGGATAAGGTGTAAATTCGGTTGGCACTCAATGGTATTTTTGTATGTGGCCTGATAAACTTTTTTATCGCACTGCACGCGGGGCGACCACACAGCCTCGCCCTTACCCGTGTTAAGCATGTGATAATGCAGGGCGGAAGCGTCGGCAACTTTGCCCATAAGCCCGCCGAGCGCGTCAATCTCGCGCACTATCTGGCCTTTGGCTATGCCGCCGATGGAAGGGTTGCACGACATTTGCGCAATGCTTTCTAAACTTTGTGTTATAAGCAGGGTTTTGCTGCCCAGTCTTGCGGCGGCAAGCGCGGCTTCGCAACCCGCATGGCCAGCGCCTATAACTATAACGTCAAATATTTCATCGTAAACGAACATTATTTATATCTCACTTGCCCACGCAAAATTTGGAAAATATTATATCCAGTACGTCGTCGGGGGTGACTTCGCCTATAAGTTCTTTAAGGGCGGCAAGAGCCTGCCTGATATGCTCTGCGGTAAGTTCGCCGTCGTTAAGGGTAAGGCAGGCCGCTTTAAGTTCTCTTGCGGCTTTTAAAAGCGCTTCGTAATGCACGGCGGAGGTTATTAAAATATCATCTTCCTGCAATGCGCCAAGGCCTATAACTTTTATTACTTCTTTTTTAAGCGCGTCCAAACCTTCGCCCGTTTTGCAGGAAATTAAAATCTCTTCCCCCGCCTTAAAATCAGCGGGCAGGGTATCGGCTTTGTTAAGCGCGGTTATAACTTTTTTGCCCGAGGAGGAAACCTCTTCGTACAAACTTTGCTGCAAGGCCGCGTCTTTTGCATTTATATCTTTTACAAAAATAACTATGTCCGCATTTTCCACCGCGCGGCGGCTGCGCTGCATACCTTCAATTTCGGCAGGATCAAGGGAGTGTTCCCTTATGCCTGCGGTATCAGTTAAAATTATGTTAAAACCGTTAATTTCAAGCGGTGCTTCCACCGTATCTCTGGTTGTACCGCTGACGGGCGAAACTATTGCCCTATCAAAGCCCAACAGCGCGTTTAAAAGACTGCTCTTGCCGCTGTTTGGCACGCCGATGATAGCGGTTTTTATACCTTCTTTTACCATTCTGCCGCTGCTGAATGTGGAGGAAAGCGCCTGCGCCTCGTTTATCGCAGAGTTTAAAATATCCTGCGCGTATTTTTGGTCCAACGCGGGCATTTCTTCGTCCGCGTCGTCTATGCGCACTTCTATCTGCGCCAAAAGTTCGGTAAGGTTTTGTTTTATATTTTTAAATTTTGCGGATAGTTTACCGTCAAGGCTGTTCATTGCCGCTTTATGCGCGGCCTTGTTTTTGCTGGCTATAATATCGGCCACGCCTTGGGCTTGTGCAAGGTCCATTTTGCCGTTTAAAAAGGCGCGCATTGTAAACTCCCCAGCTTTTGCGGGGCGCACGCCGTTAAGGGCCAAAAGTTCTAAAATTCTGCTTTTTATATACGGGCCGGCGTGCAGGGTAAGTTCCACAACATCTTCCCCCGTATAGCTTTTTGGGTTTTTATAAAAGACGGCGACCGCGCTGTCTAAAATATCATTACCGTCGTAAATTTTAACCAAAGACACCCGCCTTTCGGTAAAGTTTTGCCTGCGGGTTAAAAGCTTTAAAATTTGCTCCGCTTCCCCCCCGCTTATACGCAGCAAAGCAACCGCCCCGCTGGAGGGCGCAGTGGCAAAAGCCGCAATGGTGTCTTTGTTAAAAAGGAACATATAGTATATTTTACTTTTTTATATCGTAAGCGTACAGTAATTTAGAGGGTTTTTTATATGCAAAAACGGCGGCAAATAAATTGCCGCCGTTTAATGTTTTAAACTTAAAACTTATTTGTTTTCTTCTTTCTTTTCTTCCGTAGGTTGCGCTGCAACTGCTGGCGCGGGCTGGGGAGCCGTTACGTCCGCTACGCAATCACAATCGGTGGTTTCTGCGGAAACTACGCAGTCGCAGCCTGCATTATCGGTGCTGACGGTTTGGTCGGCGGGGATAACTGCGGGCGCGGCGGGAACTTCCTGCTCTTTTACGATTTCCTGCGCGGCTTCTTGGTGCGTTTCTTCTTGGCAGCAGCAGCAAGTTTCCTGTGAGGCTTCTTCAGCAGAGCAGCAGCAGGGTTCGTCGTGTGCTTCTTCGTTATTTTCTTCGTGGCAGCAGCAGCATTCGTCGGAATGTGCTTCTTCGCCGCAATTTTCGTCCGTGCAGGTGCAGGGATTGCCTTCCTGGCAACCGCAAGTGCAAGAAGAATCACAACCGCATTGCGCTTTATTTTCTGCGGCGACTTCTGCCGTTTCTTCTACGCAGGGTTGTTCAAAAGCTTCGGTATCGGCCGCGGCTAAATTGGCTGTAGCTTCGGCATTGGTATTGGACTGGAGTTTAAGAACAACTTTTCTCCATTTACCTTCGCCTTCAGAGGCGGTGGAAATTGCTGTATCTGTAACTAAATATCTGTGGATATATCTTCTCATCTGGGCAGACATAGGGCGGAAGCGGTAAGTTCTTTTTGTTCTCTTAAGCATACTTACTGCTTTGTCAATTTCGGAATTAATTTTGTCTTCCAGCTTTCTCCAGTAGTTTTGCGTATCTGCCATTACGGAGATAGGATTATCAAAACCTCTGCTTACCATTAAGGTAATAAGATACTGGATAGATTCCAATGTTTTGCCTTCTTTGCCGATGACGATTGCGGGATGGTCGCAGTCAAATGTTAAAAGAATGCGCTGTTGTTTTTCGTCCCACCAAACGTTAAGATTTTCGGGCTTGGTGCCGATGCCCGCGAGCATAGTTTCAAGGCATTGCTTTGCAAGGGCCATGGGCTGTTTAAGATTTTCGGGAATGACGGTATTTTGTATTTCCAAAGAAGGAAGCTTCTGCGCTTCGTTTTCTTTTGGAGCTTTCGGTTCTCTGTCAATTCTCGTTCTGGAAGACGGTCTGCGGGTGTCTTCTCTTCTCTTTCTGCCGCCGCCTCTGGTCTTAAAAGAGGACGAGGAGGAGGAAGATGAAGAAGCCGCAGCTCTGGGTGCGCGTGGTTTGATGGGCGTGCTGTGTTCGGAATCCCATTTCTTTTCAATAATATGCACGATGGCAGGTTTGCCGCCGATGCCTAAAAAGCCTGCTTTTTCTTCCTGCACGACGGTAACTTCAACCTGATCGCGTCTGCGGCCAAGTTCATTTAAACCGCGTATAATTGCTGCTGCTACGTCTTTACCTTCTGATTTTATTTCTCTTCTTGGCATATAAAATTTCTCCTAAAAAGCTTTTGCCAGCTTTTTCTTTAAAACTAAGTTTATGGCGAAACTTATGCAGTTGCTTATAAACCAGTAAAGGGTAAGCCCCGCAGGGAAGTTTAAGAATATTACCGTCATAAATACAGGCATCCACTTCATCATAGCCATAGACGGATTATCTTTACCGAAGTCAGGCATGGTGAGCTTTTGCTGCATAAACATTACCGCGCCCATAGCTATGGGCAAGACGTAGTAAGGGTCTTTTGCGGAAAGGTCCTGTATCCACAAGGCAAACGGCGCGCCGTGCAATGCCCAAGAGGTTCTTAAAGCATTGAACAGAGCCAGAAATATAGGCAGCTGTATAAAAAGCGGCAGACAACCGCTAAGCGGGTTTGCGCCGTATTTTTTATAAAGGGCCATCATTTCGCGCTGTTGCGTGGCAGGATCTTCTTTATATTTCTCCTGAATGCGCTTCATTTCGGGTTGTATTTTTTGCATCACGGCGGAAGATTTTAACTGTTTGTAAGTGAGCGGGAACATAATAAGCTGTATTAAAATCGTCATTATAATAATTGCCGCGCCGTAATTTTTGGTAACCCCGTAAAGCCATTCAAGCAAGCTGTGCGCCATTTTACCGAACTGTCCGAAGAATCCGAACTGTATAGACCTTTCAAAGTTATAAGGCATATTTACAAGTTTTTCGTAATCTTTAGGACCAAAGTAAAAATCTGCCGAGTAGGAAACTTCCCCCCCTGCAGGCACAACGCTTGGTAAAGCTACTTCAAGCTGAGGACCTGAAACAGGTTTCTGTCCGAACAGCCCGAAGAAAGAATCTTTGTTAAAAACAAACTGCTTTGTAAAACTTAACTGCTCTGCCTTAGTCGTCCAGTTTTGGGGGACCAAAGCCACTAAAAAGTATCTGTTGGAAATACCCGCCCACTGCCAATCTTTGCAGGCTTCCTGCAATTTAGCGGGGTTCTTCATTTCCTTTTCAGTTATATTATTGACGGTAGGTTTCTTTTTGCCGTCTTCTTGTATCATACAAACCGCGTTCCAGTTTGCAGGATTGTCGCTTTCTTCGCTTTTAACCGTGGCAAGACCGGGGCCAAAGTTGTATCTTAAGCCCGACACGTCTAAATCCTGCGCGGTTTTGTTTACTATTTTAAGCGTAACGGCATTTACTCCGCCGTCTTTAGAAAAGGTATATTGTTTTACTGCTTCTACACCGGGGATAAGTTCCGCGCGGAAGGCCATATCAGCCTCGGCAGAATCTACTCTTTCAAAATATACATTATCAAGCGTGGCAAAAAACCCGGGGCCTTTGTAAGGCGTAAGGTTAACGGGCGCTATAATATCTTTAAAAACAAAGTCTTTAATAGCCGCGCCTTTATTTGTAAAAACGACGTCTGCCTCTTTGGTTTGCACCGTAAAAAGGCTTTCCTGCTTGGCTTCAACTGCAGGTACTGTTTTTACTGTTTCCGTTTGGGGGACTGCTGCCTGAATTTCTGCTTGTTTGGTGGAGGCGGTTGCTTGTACGGCGGGCTTAGATGGCGCCGTTATATGCTGCTGGGGGAAGATAAGGGTATATCCCGCGTAAAACAGCAGAGATACTCCCAGTGCGATAAAGAAATTTTTGTCCATTAATAACCTCTGGCAACGCGAACATGCGCAAATTAACAAGAGGTCTTACGGCAACAGACTTACGGCACGGGGTCCCACCCGCCCGGGTGAAAGGGATGACATTTGGATACACGCTTTAGCGCAAGCCAAGAACCCTTTAAAGATCCGTGCTTTATTATTGCTTCCTTGGAATAGGCGGTACAAGAGGGGTAAAACCTGCAAACGCCTCTGGGGCCTAAAAACGGGCGTATGATTAAACTAAACGCCCCGATAATTAAAAGAAGCAATCTTTTCATTTAATAAATTTGCCTGAACCGAAGGTAAGGGCTACAAAAATCAAAGGTCCTTGCGGTTCTTCAAAATTCCCGCTTTTTTGGTTACTGCCCAAAAAGCCGCGCAGGCAGAGTTATAATCTTGTATTTTAGTTTCGTCCTTAGGACAAAAAATACAATCTGCGCCGTCTGTTAATAAATGTCTGTTAAGCCGAAAGACCTCTCTTAAAAGCCTTTTACAGCGGTTACGACAAACCGCATTGCCTAACTTTTTTGAAACTATAATTCCTATCCGCCCGTACTTTTTGCCCGAAGGGGAGTTATACTCCTCCCCCGTGCTTACAAACGGATTGGACCTGTACCACAAAACGATTCCTTCTGCGTACACTTTAGTACCTTTTTCCAAAATGGTTTTAAAGTCATTATCAAGGTACACTCTATCGTTTTTAGCAAGGCCGAATTTCTTCACAATTTTACTTGCGAATAAGCTCTTGGCGTCCTTTATTTCTTCTGGCGCTAAGCACTTTTCTGCCACCGGCGGTGGCCATTCTTGCCCTAAACCCAATGGTTTTGGCTCTTTTTCTGTTATTTGGTCTATATGTAGGTAACATAGTGTTATTATTATATTATATTTCGCTTACTTTTACCAAGATAATATTTTTTGCGAGGGTTTTTACGTCTA
>JAEXBW010000110.1 GCA_023393825.1 Elusimicrobiota bacterium
AAGTGATGGAAAATATAAACTATTTTGCCGTGCAGGCCAGCAACGAACTTGCCAAAGAGAAAGGCTCTTACAAATATTTTGAAGGGTCCGACTGGCAGACGGGCGCTTATTTTGACAAGCGCGATTACCTTTCCCCCCGCTGGGCGGAGCTGCGCCAGAGCGTGGCAAAGGGCGGGCTTAGAAACGCGTACCTTTTGGCGGTCGCGCCAACAAGTTCCACCTCTATAATAGCGGGTACCACGGCCTCCGTTGACCCTGTTATGAACCGCTACTTTTTGGAAGAGAAAAAGGGCATTATCGTCCCGCGCGTCGCGCCCGATTTAACGCCCGAAAGCTTTTGGTATTATAAAAGCGCGCACACGGTGGACCAGGTTTGGCTTGTCCGCGCGGCGGGCGTGCGCCAGCGTCATATAGATCAGGCGCAGTCCTTAAACCTTTACATCACCACCGACTATACAATGCGCCAAGTGCTTAATTTGTTTACGGAAGCGTGGAAGTGCAAAGTAAAATCAATTTACTATGTAAGAAGCAAATCTTTGGAAGTTGAAGAGTGCGAAGTTTGCGCCTCTTAATTTAAACGGGAGATATATTTTATGCCGACATTAGCAAAAACGCTTGCGCCTAAGCCGCTGTTTAACGAGAACGGTGATATTGAGGTAAATAAAAGAAGCCTTATCAATGGCAATACCACCAACCTTAACGACTTTAACAACCTTAAATATAACTGGGTTAGCGACTGGTACAGACAGGCGATGAACAACTTTTGGATACCCGAAGAAATTAATATGACGCAGGATATTAAGGATTATGTGCGCCTTAGTAAAGCGGAAAAAGAGGCTTATAACAAAATCCTTTCCTTCCTTATATTTTTGGATAGTATTCAGACGGCAAACCTGCCCTATGTAAGCCAAGTTATAACCGCAAACGAGGTTAACCTTTGCCTTAATATCCAAACCTATCAGGAGGCTATACACTCCCAAAGTTACGGGTATATGCTGGACAGCATTTGCTCGCCAGAGGAAAGGACGCAAATCCTTTACCAATGGAGGGAAGACCCTTTCCTGCTTGCAAGAAATAAGTTTATAGGGGATTTGTATAACGAATTTCAACAGAATAAAGATGAATACCACTTGGCACGCACGATGATAGCCAATTATATTTTGGAAGGTATTTATTTTTATTCCGGCTTTATGTTTTTTTATAATCTTGGCAGAAACGGAAAGATGCCAGGCTCCGTGCAGGAAATCCGTTATATCAACAGGGACGAGAACACGCACCTTTGGCTGTTCCGCAATATAATAACCGAACTTAAAAAGGAATCGCCCGAACTGTTTACCCCCGCCTTGGTGGACGAATACCGCGCGCTGATAAAGCACGGCGCGGAGGAAGAAATTAAGTGGGGCCATTACGTTATAGGCAACAATATAGCGGGCTTAAATAAAGATATGGTTACCGACTATATTAAATACCTTGCCAACCTGCGCGCAACGGGCCTTGGCTTTGAGCCGATTTTTGACGGTTATATGCAGGAGCCCGACAGTATGCTTTGGGTTAAGCAGTATAGCGACCCGAACCAGATTAAGACGGACTTTTTTGAAGGGAAGCCTTCGGCCTATTCCAAAGTTACCGCGCTTGAGGACGACCTTTAATTTGGTCTGCTAGGGATAATAGGGCTAGCAAATTTCCATATTTTGGTAAATTTTGATTTTTTCTTCGCTAAAGTATCGAGAGTCGCTCCGCTCCCATACTTTTTATACTTCGCGCTTATAATAAAATCAAAATTTATCTAAAATCTGAAAATTCACGCGTGCCAATCTACAAAAGTGTTCTGCGGCAGACGGCATTAATCAAATCACGCAATCTTTACGAACAACAAAAAACCCCGTTATTTCTAACGGGGTTTTGCTATTGACATAAATGTGTTTGATTGCTATCCTAATTATAGAGGTTTTGGGAGATACGCCACGCAAGCAGAGGTGGCTGCTATCTTTCAAAGCCTCGGTTTTATTTATATTTGGCAGATTGATTTTTTCTTTTTCTTCTGCTAAACTATTATTGTCGCCGCTGAGATAATTTACGATACGTTTAGCGTGTCCACTCGGGGCGGCTTTTTTATTTGATTAATAAGGCCCGCGGTTAAGCGGGCCTTATGTTTTTTATATCTTCCCGACAATGGAAAATGGCGGGCGGGATTAATCAGCTACAAACTACAATACGGATAAATACTTGCTAAGCTCGTAATCAGTTACATGCTTGCGGTAGCAATCCCATTCTATATCTTTGTTGGCTATAAACTTGTCAAAGATATGCTCACCCAAGACTTCCTTTACCAACGCGCTGTGGCGCGTGTGGTTTACAGCTTCGTAAAGGTAGGCGGGCAGGGTATCAATACCTTTGGCAAGGCGTTCTTCCTTACTCATTTTAAAGATATTCTCTTCCGTTATCGGCACAAGCGGCAGTTTGCGCTTAATGCCGTCCAATCCCGCGCCCAGCATTATCGCAAAGGCAAGGTAGGGGTTGCAGGCGGGGTCGGGGAAGCGGCACTCTATACGCGTCGCCGCCGCTTTACCCGCTTTGGCCTGTGGTATGCGTACTAACGCGCTTCTGTTCTTGCGGCCCCAAGCTATGTAAGAGGGCGCTTCGTACCCCGGCACAAGGCGTTTGTACGAGTTTACCCACTGGTTCGTTACCGCGCAAATATCTTTTACGTTATGCAAAATGCCCGCTATATAGTGGCGCGCGGTGGCGGAGAGGAAAAGCGGGTCCTTTTCGTCAAAAAACGTGTTTTTGCCGTTTAAAAATAAAGACTGGTGGACGTGCATCCCGCTGCCGTTAATGCCCGCAATCGGCTTGGGCATAAAGCTGGCGTACATACCGTGTTGCGATGCTATCTGCTTTACCACAGTTTTATATGTGATAACTTGGTCGGCCATTTTCATCGCGTCGGCGTATCTTAAGTCAATTTCGTGCTGCGATGGCGCAACTTCGTGGTGGGAATATTCAACGTAAATGCCCAGCTTTTCCAACATCTGCATTGTTTGGCGGCGCACGGCGTTGCTGCTGTCGGTCGGCACGGTGTCAAAGTAGCCGCCATCGTCTAAAAGTTCGGTGGATTTATTGTTTTTAAAGTAAAAGTATTCCAGCTCGGGGCCTGTCATAAACTGGTCAAAACCCGCTTCTTTCATTTTGGCAAGGGTGCGTTTTAAAATGTAGCGCGGGTCCCCCTCAAACTGCTCGCCGGAGGTGGTTTTGATATCACAAAACAGGCGGCAAACGTTCGCGCCAGTAAGTTCCTGCGGGAAGATGATAAAAGTATCCAAATCGGGCATTGCCACAAGGTCGGACTCGTAAATACGCGCAAAGCCTTCTATGGAAGAGCCGTCTAAACCCATACCTTCGTCAAGGGCGTGTTCAAACTCCCTGTGCGAAACGGAAATGGACTTTAAATTACCCAAAATATCAACAAACCAAAGCTTCATAATTTCTATGTTATTCTGCTTGGTTTGCGCAAGAATCTCTTTAATTTTTTCTTTTTCTGCTGCAGTTCTTTCTATCATGGTACGGCCTCCTTCTTTTCTCGTTTATTTAATTTTTTTAAAAACATACTGACTAAGGTATCTTTTTGCCGATACCTTTATGATTATTTTTTGTTGTATTCTTATTTTGGCTAAGGCGTTTTGTTATACGCTTTAGGGTTTATTTGAGTTTTTCCTTATACGCCGCAGATTGCTGTTGTTTGGGTTTGAGCTTTTTACGCCGCCGCGCGCTGCTGCACGCTACGGATAAGGCCAAAGCAAAAAGCCCCTATGCTTAGGGGTAGTGCGGCCTTGGGCCGCCATCTTATTTTTTGGGGGTAGAGGGTTAAAGCTAAAACTGAAGAAATTTTAGCGGCTTCTTTTATACTGCTCAAACTTACACAGAGCGGTAAAAGTTTTAAACCTTAGAAACTTTTAAACGGCATATTTACTGCATAAACAATAAAGAAAAAATATATATTTTTTAAAAATGTTTTGCAACAACTTTTTATTTTACGTCGTAAGGCCCGCTTTGCGGGCGGGCCTTATCATTATGCGTTTTATTAAATTTATACTTTATTACAAAAAGTAGAACCTTGCCGCAAGCGCGCCTTCAAAACCGCCTATATCGCGCTTATAACTCCACGCTTTGAATTCTTTTGCATAGTTATATCCAACGTCTAGGCCAAGCCCGAAATTTTTGTATGGGCGAAACTCAACCCCTGCTTTAATGTGTGGAAATATTTGTCTTTTATGCTTTTCGGCAGAAAAAGCTGTCGGATGATAGTTATATTCCCAGTCGGAACAAGCCAGAGTTACACCTGGTCCTACCCAAAAATTTAAGGGCATTTCAGACGGGGCATATTTATAAAAAACTGTTACCGGTATTTTATAACCATCTACATTCATTTCGTCATTTGCCGCAAGATCCGAATATTTTAGCTTGTCATAAATATCTAAGCCGAGTTTAACGCCAAGGATACTTTCCTGCTCCACTTGCTGTTGCCATATAAGTTCAACTCCGCCGATGCCTTTACTCTCGTCGGAAGAATAATTATTTGGGTCTGATAAAAATGTTGCTTTTAAATTGTCATCATCTTGCCCCATTCCCACTTTTAAACCTATGCCCACTTCCGCCGATGCGAAAGAAGCGAGAGAAAAAACACAAAACATAATTATAAACAGTTTCCTCATTTCCTTTCTCCTTATAATTTATATTGATTATTAAGTGTTACCCTGTAATTTAAGCATAAAAAGTCTTGTAAGGCAAATGATAAGGCCCGCTTTGCGGGCGGGCCTTAATTTAAACTTATTGAGCGTTGCGACGGTTTACAAAAAGTAGAACCTTGCGGCAAGAGCGCCTTCAAAACCGCTTATATCGCGTTCTAAAAGACTGCTGTCAAACTTTCCGCCAAAGTTATAACCCAAATCTAAACCGAGGCCGAATAATTTACCCGCTCTCCATTCCACGCCGCCCTTTATATGAGGGTAGACTTTGGTATTATCACTTTCTGCCGACATACCTAAAGTCATATCGGTATATTTCCAATTAATATTGGCCGCTGTTACACCTGCGCCGCCCCAAATGTTAAACTGGGTTTCAGGCAAGGCGTATTTATAATAAAGCGTTATGGGGAATTTATATATATTTACGTCCATTTTATCGTTGGCAGAATAGTCTTCGTACTCAATTTCGCCGTGAAAGTCCACCCCTGCTTTCGCGCCTAAAAAATGACCTGCTGGGAGGTTAAAAAGGCCTTCCTGCTGCCAAAGTACTTCCAGCCCGAGAATGCCGTTATTCGTTTCTTCCGAATAGTTATTAGGGTTAGAAATAAAGACACTTTTAATATTATCGGTGTCTTCCCCTCCGCCCGCTTTAATACCTATGCCCACTTCCGCCGCTGCGAAAGAAGCCATAAACAATACTGCAAATACTGAAATTGCTAATTTTTTCATTCCCGCCTCCTTGTAATTATATGAGTCTATAAATGGACTATACATAAAAAGCATACCACGGTCAATTAAAAATTGTTATATTAAGTTTATAACACCCTTTAACGGAGATTTTACAATGCCTAAATATTCTTATTTAATTTTACTCTCCGCGCTTGCCTTAGTTTGCGCCTGCGCGCCTGCCGTTACAAATGCCCCCGTAAACAAACAAATTTTTGTTTTGCCCGTTGAAAAGGGCGAAATTGAGCCTAATTCCTGCGCGCGCGCCGCAGCAATAATCCCCCCCAACGAACCCGCAAGCATAGTTGCCGCCCGCCGCGAACAGGCAAAAGCAATCCTTGCCAAGATGACGGACGAGCAGAAGACAGGGCAGCTTTTTGTTGTCGGCGTGGGTGGGCTGAACGAGGAAGAATCGCAGGAAGTCTTCCCTATTTCGCTTAACTTTAGGCAAAAGAGAAACCTTAAAAAATACTCCGTAGGCGGTGTTATATTTTTTGGCGGCAATATAATAAACGACGCGCAGGTATCAACCTATATAACCAAACTGCAAAGCCGCAGCAAACTGCCGCTGTTTATAGCGGTGGACGAGGAGGGCGGCATTGTAAGCCGCTTGGGCAAAAACCCGCAAATTTCCGTAACAACATTTCCGCCGATGAAGGATATTGGCGCAACCCGCAGCCCGCAAATAGCTTTTGAGGCGGGCCGCACCATTGCGCGCGACATAAGCAAGCTTGGCTTTAACCTTGATTTTGCGCCCGTCGCCGATATTGTTACCAACCCCGCCAATACCATTATTGCGGGCAAGGGCCGCTCTTTTTCCACCGAGACGGAAGTCGCCTGCGCGATGATACCGCAATTTGTAAGCGGTATGCAGGGGCAGAATGTTTCCGCCACGTTAAAGCACTTCCCCGGGCATGGCGATACCACCGCCGATACCCACCTTGGCCGCGTTTACAGCGATGCGGACTTGCAACGCCTTTTATCCGTGGAACTTTTACCTTTTAAAGCGGGCATAACCGCGGGCGCGGATTTTGTGATGATATCCCATATCTCCCTGCCTAAAATTACGGGCAATGACGACCCTGCCTCTATGTCCCGCCAGATTATACAAGACGTTTTGCGCGGGTACCTTGGCTTTAACGGCATTATTATAAGTGATGACATGATTATGGAAGCCGTTACAAAACACTATACCCCTGCCGAGGCCGCCGTAAAAGCTTTTGAAGCGGGCAGCGATATGCTGATAGTTAAAATCAATTTTATCCCCGCGTATAATGGCGTTTTGGAAGCCGTAAAAAGCGGCAAGATACGCCGCGAAAGGCTGGACGAATCTGTATTGAAAATATTGGAACTTAAGTTAAAGCGCGGCATAATAAAATAAATACTGCGCCTGTTTTAAAATGATAAAACCCGCCCCGCTTAAAACCGTGCGGGTTTTTGTTTGGTATTGTTTGACTTTCCCTCCTGTATATGATAAAAATTTAGTGTATGACAGCGGCGTAAATAATGTTGTAAAAACAGAAAAATGCCGCTAATTTTTTGTGTATCAACGGAGAGCCAATTATGTCAAAATCAAACGGAGGGAATGCGATACTTACTGTTTTGCAAAAAATAGGACGTTCGTTTTTCCTGCCAGTTTCAATCTTGCCCGTAGCAGGGCTTTTGCTTGGTATCGGTGCTTCATTTTCCAACCCTGATACCGTCGCAAAATACGGCCTTGAAGCCATTATGGGCGCGGGAACTACACTTAATTACGTATTTCAAATTATGAGCGCGGTCGGCGGGGCGGTTTTTGCAAACCTGCCCTTAATTTTTGCCATGGCCGTGGCTTTGGGTATGGCTAAGGAAGAAAAGGCAGTCGCCGTCCTTTCCGCCGCTATTGCCTTTATAATAATGCACACCACAATAAAGTGCTTATTGGTATTCTCGGGTCAGGTATTGGCGGACGGTTCCGTCGGCCCTGATGTTATAGCGGGAACCATAGGCACTGTGCTTGGTATAAAAACGCTGGAGATGGGTGTCTTTGGCGGTATTATAACGGGCCTTGGCGTGGCGTGGCTGCACAATAAGTTTTATAAGATTGAACTGCCTGTTACGCTTTCGTTCTTTGGCGGCGTAAGGTTTGTACCCATAATTTCCGCCTTTGCGTTTATATTTGTAGGCGCGGCCTCTTATGTGTTATGGCCTTATGTCCAGCACGTGATACTTGCAAGCGGACAGCTGGTTGTAAAATCGGGCTACGCAGGCACATTTATCTTTGGGTTTATGGAAAGAATTTTGATTCCCTTCGGACTGCACCATGTGTTTTATATGCCTTTCTGGCAGACGGGCCTTGGCGGCGCGATGATGATAGACGGGCAGATGGTTTACGGCGCGCAGAACATATTTTTTGCGCAGTTAGCCTCCCCCGATGTAACAAAATTCTCCGTTGACGCGGCAAGATTTATGAGCGGTAAATACGCCATAATGATGGCGGGTTTACCCGCAGCGGCTTTGGCTATGTATCACACGGCCAAAAGTAGCAAAAAGAAAATTGTTGCGGGCTTGCTTTTTTCCGCCGCGCTTACATCTTTCTTAACGGGTATTACGGAACCTATTGAATTTACGTTCCTGTTTGTTGCGCCAGCTTTGTTTATCGTACACTGCTGCTTTGCGGGGCTTTCCTTTGTGCTTACGCACTTGTTCCAAATTGCGGTGGGTACAACATTCTCCTGCGGGTTGATAGACCTTACGCTCTACGGTATTTTGCAGGGTAATGCCAAAACAAATTGGCTTATGTTCCTGCCTATCTTTGCGGCGTATTTTGTTATTTACTACTTCCTCTTTAAGTTTGTAATTAAAAAGTGGAATTTGCAGACGCCCGGCAGAGAACCCGACGAGCAGGAATCTAAACTTTACACCAAGGCGGATTACGTTGCCAAGCAGGAAGCGGCAAAATCAACCGACGGCGCTAAGGAAGACAAACCTGCCAAAGCGGCCGCCAAAGACGAAGCTATGGCAAAAATTGTGGAAGGCCTCGGCGGTAAAGCCAATATTGAAAGCCTTGACGCCTGCGCCACAAGACTTCGCCTTAACGTGGTAGACCCTGCCAAAGTAAATAAAGATTTACTTAAGACGACAGGCGCGCTTGGCGTTATGGTTAAAGGTAACGGCGTGCAGGTTATTTACGGCCCGCAGGTTAGCACCATTAAGCCGAAGTTGGAAGAATATTTAAGCGGTATTTAGGTTTAGCTTAAGTAATTTTGTAGAGCTTATAGAAGTTTTTGAATAAATATCCCCCGTTAATAAAAAAAACGGGGGATATTTGTTTTGAATAGATTTGCTCCGCATGGCAATTTAAAGCTAAAGTAAAGGTTTTATTTTCTTTTTTATAAATAATAAAACATCTTTTATATTGTTCGGCACGGAATCTTGCAGTTCATTGTTTTCAAGAAATAATTCCCATAACTTTTGTTTTTCCTTTGCGAATTCGGCAGAAAAGATATCCGTGTTTTGTGGTAAGGGAGTTCCTCTTTGTTTGAAAGTATTTTGTATGGCTTCTTTTAGTGTATCCTCTTTTATGTCAAACTTATAAAGAATACTGTATACGTCATAAAAATCTTTCATTCTGCTGTTGATAAAAGAAAGTTTTACCATAGCTTCAAATTTTTCTGCAATAACAGATTCCAACGGGTATAAAAGCATTAGTGGAGATTGCCCAGCAAGAATAAACGGCAACGGTAATGTTCTTGCCGAGGGTGTTATAATATCTCCAAAAGCTATATCAAAAGTGAGTGGCGTTACAGATGTACCCATTAAGGCTTTAATTTTTACTCTTACTCCGCTGTAATCACCCTCCTCCATTATTCTTTCTGCGGTTACTGATGCTGTATCAAAAATAACTGCGTCTTCCCGTTCCGGTTGTATGGATATTATTTCTTGGAATATCTTGACTATATTTTCTGTGGTATTACTTATGTTGCGTACGGCAAAATCAACATCTATCGTTGGGCGGAAAGCGGGAATATCTATGTAAACCAACATAAACCCGCCTTTAAGTACAAAAGAATCTTTATATGGAGAAAGAGAAAGCCTATATAAAAACCGTTCTTGCAAATAGCGAGTAAAAATCAAATTGAACGGAATGCCTTTCTCTCTTGAAATATACAAAAGCTTATTGTGGATAGAAACTGCCAAATTTTTAGTTTTTTTATTTGTCATATTAAGCCAAGATATTAAGCCAAAAAGATATTTTTGTATAAGAGTTTGTATCTTTTGCGGTTTGTACCAGTTTTGATATATTTTTTTTGTCGGAGCGCATATAATTTTTAAATGCTTCTTTTGCGATATCCGTTTGGTTTGTTTTTGGATTTTTTATAATGTCGCAGAGTGTTTTTTCAATATCATATATTTTAAAAGAGTACGGGCCGTATTTTATTTTTTTAATGTATTTGTTAAATTCCGGCTTTGCGGTATAGTATCTTTTTACTTTAGGGGATAGTATATTTGTGCGTGTGGAAATACGCGGCACAGCTATTTCCACCTTTTTGGGAATAAAGGTTGTAAGTTCATAATATGCAAGTGCGGAAAACATACAAATTATCGCGTTAGGCACAGCTTGGGATATATCAATAAAATCCTGATTGTTAAGGTTAAGAATAGCATTCCTATACAAGCCAGCTTTTATTTTTATTATCTGCCTTTTCCGCAACATTGCATTAAGTTCAGATTGTTTGTAGCCTGACTTTATAAGCTCCGCTCTTGTTTTATAACCATTTATATTTTTCATATTTTCCTAATAGAAATTAAAATATCTATACACATAATACAAAAGTTGTGTATGCTTTTCAAGTAGTTTTGATGGTATATATATATAGTATATATATACCCTATTAATTTTAATTTTTTGCCAGGCGGAGTAGAAAAAATAAAAAAAATATTTTAATCAAAAAAGATTTTTTATATAATAAAAATATAGCAGCAACATAACTTTTATCAAATTTAGTCCATTTTACCGTTGTTTCTTGTTGTTCTCGGCTGTTTCTAGGCAGTCCATTTTAGCGTTAACCCATTGCCGTACCGTAGTAATAATAGGTTGTACAATACAATTTTTTAAGGTGTATTCTTGCCGCGGCAAGTGCGCCGTAAATTAAATCCCCGAAGTCAGAGGAGGTTCTGATGACATGGCAGGAAGAACTTAACAGTAATTTACGCACGGCTGAAGATTTGCTTGCGTATATCCCCCTTTCACAAAAAGAAAAGGAACATTTGGAGGATATACTAAAGCAGTTTCCGCTTTCCGTTACGCCGTACTATCTTTCCCTGATAGATTTTAAAGACCCGCACGACCCTATCCGCAAAATGGCTATTCCCTCCGTCGCGGAGACGGATATAAGCGGCAGCTTTGATACCAGCGGCGAGGCCAAGAATACCGTGGTGGAGGGCTTGCAGCATAAATACGCGCAGACGGCGCTGATACTATCCACCAGTCAGTGCGCTATGTACTGCCGCCATTGCTTCCGCAAGCGTTTGGTTGGCCTTTCCGACGACGAAATTGCCACGCACTTTGACGAAATGCACGACTATATCCAAGCCCATAAGGAAATTAATAATGCCCTTATCTCGGGCGGGGACGCTTTGCTTAACTCTAACGCGCGGCTTAAAAAACTGCTCTCCGTGCTGGTTAATATCGAGCATTTAGATGCTATCCGCATCGGCACGCGCACGCCGGTTGTTTTCCCCTCCCGCATTACCACGGATAAGGAATTGCAGGAGATGCTGGGCCATTTTAATACCAAAAAGCAGCTTTATGTTATCACGCAGTACAATCACCCGCGCGAGCTTACGCAGCAATCTTTAGAGGCGGTGCGCGTGATACAGCAGCTTGGCATACCCGTTAAAAATCAAACCGTGCTTTTGCGCGGCGTTAACGATACCCCGCAAGTGCTTGGCGAGCTTTTAAGGAAGATGGTTGTCTACGGTATTGTGCCTTATTATGTGTTTCAGTGCCGCCCCGTAACGGGGGTTAAGAGTCAGTTTCAGGTGCCGCTTAAAGAGGGCATTAAAATTGTGGAGGGCGCCAAAGCCCTGCAAAGCGGGCTGGGCAAACATTTTAAGTATGCAATGTCGCACGTTATAGGTAAGTTGGAAATTTTGGGGCAGGTGGCGGAAGATGAAATATTGCTAAAGCTTCACGAATCGCCAGACCCCGCTAAGCTTGGGCAGCTTTTTACCCATAAAGTTACCGACGACCAAGCCTGGTTTGAAGATTAATCTTTGCCGTAGTTGCTTGATGTCCCCCGCCTGCCGCCGTGCTTTTGACGCCAACGTGCGGTTAGCACGCGGGCGGGACTGGATTTGGGGCAGTATCTGCCTCCTGCAAAACAGAATACCCCCGTGCAATATAGCGCGGGGGTTATAAGTTTTTAGATTTCTTCTACTTGGCGTGGTAAGGCTAGCAATTTGTTATCTTTGGGTTATTT
>JAEXBW010000124.1 GCA_023393825.1 Elusimicrobiota bacterium
ATTATGTACGGTGTGCAGATTGGCTTTTTAAATATAAGTAAAGATAATTTGCAGGGCGTGCAGATAGGCGCGGCAAACTTTGCGCAAAATGCAAGCGGGGTACAGGTTGGTTTGTACAATCAGGCCGAAAGCTTTAGCGGCTTGCAGTTTGGCATTGTAAACAGGATTATCAATATAGAAAGCGGTTTGCAAATAGGCCTTGTTAACCTGATAGAAAATAACGGGCATTTCCCCGGTATGATATTGGTAAACGGCAGGTTTTAAAAAATAAAGTAAACACTAAAATCCCGCACGGCTTTGCTATGCGGGGTTTTTTTATGGTAAAATATTAAGGCTGAGTAATTGCAAGGGCGAACCAAGTTTGTAAATTAAATGCCCCCGCAAGAAAGGCCAATGGCAGTTTGTCACTATGGGTATCCTCTACCTAAATTCAGACAAACGCCGACTAAGGAGAAAATAATAATGAGCAATATATCAATGAAAGCCATGCTTGAGGCCGGTGTTCACTTTGGTCACCAAACGTCAAGATGGAACCCTAAAATGGGCCGCTACATCTTTGGTGAAAGAAACGGCGTTCACATCTTAGACTTACAGAAAACCGCAAAAGAATTAAAAAAAGCATGCGCTTACATTAAAGAAGAAGCCAGAAAAGGCTCCAAGTTCTTATTTGTAGGTACAAAAAAACAAGCTCAGGAAGCTATCAGAATTGAAGCCGAAAGAGCAGGCTGCCCTTGCATCCACGAAAAGTGGCTGGGCGGTACGTTAACAAACTTCCAGACGGTAAGAAAATCCGTTGAAAGACTTACGGAACTTCAGAAGTGGGAAGCAGAAGGCGTACTTAAAGCTATATCTAAAAAAGAATCTTCCAGACTTACAAAAGAAATGAACCGCCTTATCAAACTTTTGGGCGGCATTAAAGAAATGAAGACTCTTCCCGATGTTCTTTTTATCATTGACCCCGTTGATACCCAAGGCGCAGTAAAAGAAGCCAAAACCCTCGGTATCCCCGTAGTCGCCATCTGCGATACAAACGCCGATCCCGATTTTATTGACTATCCTATCCCGGGCAACGACGACGCCGCCAGATCAATCAAATTGTTCTGCATGGCAGCAGCAGATTCCATCATCGAAGGCAGAAACGAAGCTAACGGCGTAACAGCCCAGCCCGTACAAGCCGCAGAAGTCGCCCCCGAAGCAGCAGAACCCGTAGTTGTTGAAAACACAGCTATGGCAGACGCTTTGAAAGGCGCAGCCCTTGCTCCCGTAACGGAAGAAGCCCCCGCGGCCGAAGCCGTCGCAACGGAAGAAGATGATGAAATTGAAACGGAAGAAAAAAAGCACAGCAGAGAAGAAAAGAAAGCAAAAAAAGCTATTACCGCAAAAGTAACCAAGCCGGTAAAGAAACCTGCTAAAGCTAAAGTCTCCGAAGACTAATCCTTTATATCAGTCCGCGCGCCGCGCGCGTGCGGACTGCCTTACATACAAACAGGAGAAAATATGTCCACTTTGGAACAAATAAAAACCCTTAGGGAAAAAACAGGCGCAGGCCTTGGCGCATGCAAGCAGGCATTGGCAGAATCAAACAATGATGTTGAAGCCGCCATCGTCTATTTGCGCAAAAAAGGTCTTGCCGATATGGCAAAACGCGCAGGAAGAGAGACAAAAGAAGGAAGAGTAGCCATTAAGACTTCTGCCGACGGCAAACATATTGCTATGGCATATCTCGGCTGCGAAACCGACTTTGTCGCCAAAACGCCCGACTTTATTGCATTGGTAGAAAAAATTGCAGATTATATGCTCGCCCACCCCACGGTAGCGGACTATACGACAGATGCCGAATTAACACAAGTTATCCACGATATTGCACCTAAATTTGGCGAAAACGTATCCCTTACCAAGGCCGTCTGCTGGACAGCAGGCGAAGGTTGCAGCGTAATCAACTACTACCGCCACACCGACGAAAAGAAAGCCGCTTTAGTAGAAATTGCCGTAACAGGCGCTAAAGACGGTTGCTGCTCTTGCACAGCGGAAAAAGTTAAAGAACTTGCCCGCAATCTTGCAATGCAGGGTGTAGGTATGGTTGCCCAGTATCTGGAAGAAAAAGACGTCCCTGAAGACGTTATAGCCAGAGAAAAAGATATTGCAATCACACAAGCCAAAAACGAAGGCAAGCCCGAAGCCGCTATTGAAAAGATGCTTCCGGGCAGAATCAGCAAATTCTTCAAAGACGTCTGTCTGCTTGACCAGCCCTCGCTTAAAGACAGCAAATTATCCGTAAAGGATTATGTTGCTGCCGTTGCGAAGGAAGTTGGCGCGGAGTTGAAAGTTGTAAGATTTGTAAGGTTCTAGTTTGTTTTGATGTTAAGCCCCTGCGAGAGCGGGGGCTTTTTTATTGGTGTTTTTTGACAGCTTCGCATTTCTTCTGCTCCGCTCTCTTCGTTCGCTTGATGTTCCCTTAGTGGAAGATTTTTCTTCGGCCTTTGGTTCCTTTTTTGTTTTTTTCTCATTCGGGTACCGAGAGTCGCTTCGCTCCCATTCTTCTTTGTACACCTCATTTAAAATAAAACAAAAAAGAAACTCAAAATCCTATGAAAAGTTACTAGAGAAAACAGCATTAATAATCTGTTTTTTTTATTTTGCAAGTATTTTGCGGCAAGACGCGGGTGCGGTGGCGCACCCCCGAGCAGGGAGGGAAGGATACCGTGAGCGGCTCGAAGCCCGTGTATCTGACTGACCGAAGCGACAAAGTATTGCCGCAAAAGACGCCGCCAAAATGGCGTGATTTGGGTAGATTTGAGGTTAGTTTATGTTTTGTTTGCCGCAAGGTATATCCAGAGCGGCTGGAAGCCCGCATATCCGAGTGCGTAGGCGCACCCCCGTGCG
This sequence comes from Elusimicrobiota bacterium, assembly GCA_023393825.1. Lineage (GTDB taxonomy): Bacteria > Elusimicrobiota > Elusimicrobia > Elusimicrobiales > Elusimicrobiaceae > Proelusimicrobium. Next base: position 2,884 of record JAEXBW010000124.1, read on the forward strand.
GCAAAAAAACTTAAAATAAGCCAAAGATAACAAATTGCTAGCCGAATATTGCCAAGCGGAAGGAAAAAAGATTTAAAAAACCCGCTCAAAAGAGCGGGTTCCTTTAAATCTTAACGTTGAGAGTGTAATCTTTCTTGGATTTCAACTGCCCATCCTCAAAAAGCCACTCCTCCAACAATTCGCCGGTTTCGGAGTATTTCTTAGTCAGGCCGTGCGCCTTACCGTTCTTGTGCGGCGATATCATGGCAATGGTACCGTTCTTGTGGTAAACAATCTTGTCGCCAACAATATTATCTTTTTCGTACTTACTTTCGGACTTTAAATTGCCGTCCTCGTCGTAAGCTTTGCAAATGCCGTCAAGATAACCGTTATTATATTCCGCCACTTCCAAAATTTTACCGTTGGGGTAATATTTAAGGCGGCGGCCGTTTTCTATATCTTTAACGTAATAAAATTCTTCTCTAAGTCTGCCCGTGGGATAATAAACATAAGCCCTGCCGTTAAGCATACCATCGCAGTATTGCTTTTCCACATTAATCTTGCCCGTTTCGTAGTAAATTCTGCTTGTGCCGTGGCGTTTGCCGTCTTTAAACATACATTCAAAATATGTAAGGCCGTTATCAAAAAACTCTTTTACAAGGCCGTCTGGCAAAGTGCCGTTGGTTTCCACAATTTCAAGGTTCTCGTCTAAGGTTTCGCTGTAAACCTCGCTGCCTTCAAATAAATAAGAGCGTAAAAATTTACCTTTATCTTTCCCCTCAAGGGCTTTAGTTTTTCTTATTATCAGATTTTCCACAGGCCTGCTCCTTTATCGCCCGCGCGGCGCAAAAACCGCTTGCCCAGGCAAAATGTAAATTAAATCCGCCGCAACGTCCGTCAATATCCAACAGTTCCCCCGTAATATAAAGACCGCGTGAGAGTTTGGATTCAAATGTCCCCGCCTGCACCTGCGCCGTATCAACGCCGCCCTTAGCGGCGGAAGCTTCCTTCCACGGGCGCAGCCCTTCTACAGTAAAGGGCCAGGCTTTAATTGTTTTAACTATTCTAGCAAAAATATCTTGCTTTAATTCACTTACCAAAATATTCTTTTTTACGCCTAAATAATCTACCAGCAAGTTAGTTGCGCTATCAGCCAAAAGACCTTCAAAAAAATCTTTTACCTTGCGGTTTTGCATTTTTTGCGCGCGGGCAGTCATAAAAGCATCAAACTCCTGCGCGGTAAATTGCGGCAGAAAATCTATAAATATTTTATGGCCCGCGGCGGCGTTGCGGCTGATGCTTAAAATATTATTGCCCGATACGCCCTTTGCGCCAAAAATAATTTCCCCCTCTTCCGCGTCAATAGTATTGCCCGCGCCGTCGGCTAAAGTAACTTTTGCAAGCACTTTAAGGCCTGCAAGGCGGCCAAGGGCTGCCTCTTTAATATTTAAAGCGCATAACGCAGGGCTTAAGGGGTTTATTTTATGGCCCAAACTTTTAGCCAAGTTGTATCCGCTTTCCGTGCCGCCTGCCTGCGGGTACGCCAAAGAACCGCACGATAAAATAATATTTTTAGCGGTAAAAATTTGCCCGTCGGCGCAGCGCGCGCGATAGCCGCCGTTTGTATTTTTTACTTCCGTAACTTCCGCCTTAAAAACAAATTGCGCGCCCGCTTCCTGCGCGGCGCAAACAAGCGAACCCGCGACGGAAGAAGCCTTGCCCGTTACGGGGAAGTATCTTCCCTCTTCACACACGGCAAGCATACCTAAATATTCAAAAAAGGCAACGCAGTCTTTTGGGGAAAATTTATCTAAAGCAGCTTTCACAAAATCTTTATCGCCAAAGTATGTGGCAACGCTTGCCTTTTGATTGCTAAAGTTGCAGCGTCCGTTACCCGTTACCAATATTTTGCGGCCCGCCAGTATTTCCTTTTCCAACACAATAACGCCAAGACCAGCGCGCGCGCACTCAAGCGCGGCAAGCAAGCCGGAGGCCCCAGCCCCAACAATAATAATATCGGCGTTATTTTGCGTCATTCTTTTTATCTCTATTTATTGCCCGTACTGCCAAAGCGGCCTTCCCCGCGCGCGGTGGAAGATATTTCCCCCTCCTCAAACATCGGGTAAAGAGTAGGCAACACGACAAGCTGGGCCACTTTTTGGCCCTTTTCAAATTTAAAGGGAGTATCGTTAAGGTTGTACATGCAGATGATAACTTCGCCCCTGTAAGGCGCGTCAATAAGGCCCGCCATAACTTTTATACCTTTACTTTCTACGGAGCTTTTACCCCACACGCAGCCGCTTGTACCTTCGTGCAGTTCTATGGCAATACCCGTGTGAACATTGGTAATGCTGCGAGGGGCAAGAGTAGTTTCTTCCAACGCGAATAAATCCGCGCCTGAATCCGTGGAGTGGGCCCTTACGGGCATTTTTGCTTCGGGGTGTAGTTTTTTGACTTTAATTATCATAGCGGCAAACCTCAGGAAAGATATTTAAACAAAACGAATAACAATAACAAAACAGCGCCGCCCAAAGCTATAAACATATTGTATTTTGCGGGCAGTTCAAAAGTGTTTTTTTGCGCGGCGAACAAGGCTGCCTGCGCGGCTGGCGCGCCTTCCATAAGGCGGGAGGCGTTTATAACGCCAAGCAAATAACCGTCTGCATCTATAACTGGCAATATTAAAGCATTGGAAAGTTTAAATAAACTTAAAACTTTGGCTTGGGAATCAAAAGGGGAAAGCTTTTCAAAATCGGGCGACATAACCGAACCCGCAACGCTGTCCTCGTTACAAAAGGCAAGTTCCGCAGTTTTAATGCAGCCTGCGGCGCGGCCCGTTTTGTCAACGATATACACGCAATAGGGTATTCTGTTTTTAACGGTTTTAATTCTGGCTAAAATATCTTTTACTTTTGTATCCGTCTTAAAAACCGTAAAGTTATTTTGCATCAAACGCGCGGCGCTACCCTGCGGGTAAGATAAAACCTCGCTTAAAGTTTTTGCCATTTCGGGTTCCAGCGCGGCGGTAAGCCTTTCTTTATAAGGCGCGGGCAGGTTAAGCATCATCTGCGCGGCGCATTGCGCGTTAAGGCGGGAAATTATAAAAACAGCCTGTTTTATCGGCAGGCGGCGCAACAAAGGCGCGGCCTTTTTGGGGTTCATTTGCTCAAAACACAATACAAGGCTTTGCGCCCTAAGGGACGTCATCCAAAAAACAGCTTCGCTAAGCGGCATATTTTCCAATGCGGAAGCAGCCTGCGCGGGCGCGGTTTCTATAAATTTCTCCAGCAGTTCTTCCCCGCTGGTCTTGTGTTGCATTGTTTCAAGCATTAATAAATTATAGTATTATTGTGATAAGTTAAACAATCATTACGGGGGAATTATGTACTTTTATAAGCCTGTAAACCAAATCACCTTTGAAGACGTCGTAAACTTTCTTAAACAGGATATAGCGGAAAATACCCTGCTTGATTATAAACTTATGCTGCCGCGCGATAACGAAAAGTTCGCCAAAACCATAGCGGCTTTTGCAAACTCCATGGGCGGCACCGTTATAATAGGCGTAAAAGACGAACACGATAAACCAAAGCCGCCGTTTACGGGCATCACCTTTCACCCCAAGATAAGAGGGCAGATAGAAAGCATTATCCAAAACTATATTGACCCCGTTGTATTTGTTGATATTGCCACCTGCAAAGACCCTAACAGCGACAGTATGTTTGTAGTGGTAAACATACCGCAAAGCAATTTAACGCCGCACCTTGTGGGCCGTCTTAAACGCGCTTATGTGCGCACGGGCCAGTCTTCCCGCCCGGAGATTATTGTCCACCCCGATAATTTACCTTGGTTGCTTGATAACAGAAAGAAATCCCAAAATCTGCGCCATATACTTTTAGATAAGGCGGAAGCGCATTTTAACAACTTCTTGCGTGCAAATTATACAGAACAGCAATCGGCGCAGACTGTTGCCTCTTTCGCGCTTGTACCGCTTTACCCGCAAACGCCGATTGCGGATTACAAACAACTTCCCGCGTTGTTAAGCAAAATACAATTTGATTGCGAGGGCCGCCTGTTCCCTATAGATACGGAAATTAAAACCGTGCAGGACGGCATTGTGCTGCCTATGGGCAAAACCGCCTCGCTGGAAATTAACTGCTACGGCCTTATCGCTTTAAAAATTATCCCTACCGATAAAGAGCGTTTTATAGACCCGCAAACACTTTACCTTAACGCTATATTATTCTTCCGCTCGGCGGCGGCGCTTTACAGACAGCTTGGTTTTATAAGCCCGCTTATGTTAAGGGTTAAAGTTTCCAACGCGCGCGGCAGCAGGATAAAAACCGACGGCGGAGAAAAGCAAATTATAGAAGATTATGTGCGCATAGACCGCAATATATCGCCGCTGGATTTACAAAATAATTTAGAACATTTTACGGCTTCTCTGCTGGAAGAATTTGCATGGTCCGTCGGGCTTCCGTTTAAGCAGGACCAAGACGCGCTTAATATGGTGCGCTCGGTAACCGATAAATGTAAGGACCGCGTTATATAAGGTTTTTGACGTAAAAAATTATATAATTTATATATGAAGGTATTGAAAACGGACTGCCTTATTATCGGCAGCGGTGTAGCAGGCTCTTTATACGCTTATATAGCGGCTAAGGCAGGATTACACTGTGTACTTATTTCCTCGGGCGATATCAGCGAATCCAACAGCGATTTGGCCCAAGGCGGGATAATTTACGAAAATAAGCCCGATATGGACTCCCTGGTAAAAGACATACAAACCGCAGGCTGCGGCCTGTGCAACGAAGAAGCCGTACGCGCTATCTGCGCAGAAGGCTTTGCCGCCGTAGAAGAATACTTTATTAAATCCTTTAAAACCGATTTTAACCGCGACGCGCAGGGCAACCTGCTTTTAACCAAAGAAGCCGCCCACAGTAAAAAACGCATAATTTACAGTAAAGATACCACAGGCCACGCCATAATAAGCGCGATGCAGCAAAAATTAAAAAATCTTAAAAACCTTAAGGTTTTGGATAATTGCAGCGCGGTGGATTTGCTTACCTTATCGCACAGCTCCGTAAATCAGATGGATATTTACAAACCCTTAACCTGCTTTGGCGCATATATATTGGACAATAAAAAGGGCGAAGTTTTTGCCATAACCGCCAAAAAAACTATTTTGGCAACGGGCGGCATAGGCCAGATTTACAAACATACAACAAATTCCAAAAACGCTTTCGGCCACGGTATAGCAATGGCGTACAGAATCGGCGCCAGAGTTATAAATATGGAATATACTCAGTTCCACCCGACGGTATTTGCAAAAGGCCGCTCGTTTTTAATATCGGAAGCGGTAAGGGGAGAAGGCGCCGTTTTGGTGGACTCTCGCGGCAAAACCTTTATGCAAAATTATCACCCGCTTAAAGATTTAGCGCCCAGAGATATTGTTGCCCGCGCCATAGAACACGAACGCCTTAAAACAGGGCAGGATTGTATGTACCTTGATTTATCAGCGATGAGCGGACCTTTTATTAAAAACAGATTTCCCAAAATTTACGATAACTGCTTTAAAGCAGGCGTTGATATTACCAAGCAGCCCATACCCGTCGTACCCGCAATGCACTATTTTTGCGGCGGCATTTTTACCGACTTAAAGGGCCGCACAAATATAGAAAATCTTAACGCCGTTGGCGAATGCGCGTGCAACGGCTTTCACGGCGCAAACAGGCTTGCAAGCACCTCGCTTTTAGAGGCGGCGGCAAATGCCGCGCTGTGCGCCAAGGCCGACAGGGCAGAAATCAAAGATACAAAATTTTATATTCCCGAACCTAAACCGTGGAGAAGCCCTACAGCCGAAGCCGATAAAAACCTTATCTATCAGGATATTTCCACCGTCAAAAATACAATGTGGAATTACGTTGGGCTTTTACGCAGCGAAAGCCACCTTTCCCGCGCGGAAAAGATTCTGCGCCACCTTAAAAACGAAACCGACATTTTTTATAAAGACGTAAAGGTCACCCAAGACCTGCTGAACCTTAGAAACGGCGCGCAAACAGCCCTGCTGATAACGTACGCCGCTTTAAAAAATAAAGTAAGCCGCGGCTGCCACTACCGCGAAGATTAACCCATCATCATAATTAAGGAGTTTTATATGACACAAGACACACACCTCCACTATCTGCAAATGGCAATAAAACTGGCGCAAAAAAGCGTTAAAAACGGCACAGGCGGCCCCTTTGGCGCGGTGATAGTAAAGGACGGCAAAGTGCTTGCAAAAGCCCACAACACCGTTACCCCCTCTAACGACCCTACCGCCCACGCGGAAGTTAACGCAATAAGAAAAGCCTGCAAAAAACTTAAAGATTTTGAACTTAAAGGCTGCACCATTTACGCCAGCGCGGAACCCTGCCCCATGTGCTTTGGCGCGATATATTGGGCGCGCCCAAAAGCTTTATATTACGCGGCCGATAAAGAAATTGCCGCAAAGGCGGGCTTTGACGATTCCTTTATCTACAAAGAAATTCTTTTAGATAAAAAAGACCGCAAAATAAAAACCACCCATCTCCCGCTGCCCGAGGGCGAAACTCCGTTTAAAATGTGGACGGAGAAAGAAGATAAAGTGGAATATTAATTTTAAAGCCCCGCTTAAAACGGGGCTTTTTTACAGTCAATAAAATTTAACCGCCTAAAGATGTATCACACCCGCCGCTGCCCTGCTCTAAAATTCCCTTAAGAATATCGCAAGAACTGCCGAAGCACATACATTCCTGCGTTTTGTAATTTTTAAATATTTTATATTCCGCCTTCTTGGCAACAGCGCAAGAGCCGTCCATATAATACTGAAATTTGCCCAAAGTAATACCGCCGCTTCCGCTTAAACCCTTTATCGGCGGATGAAGCGCATCAAAGTCAGCCGCATATACCCCGTGTTCGGTATAATAAACTTCCTGCTTGGCGGAAATCTCCTCCAAAACGGCAACCGCATCGGCGGCAAAACTGCGCTGCATTGTTTTTGTGTATATAGGTATCCCTATAAAAGCCAATATAGATATAATTAAACCTACTATAAGCATTTCCGCAAGTGTAAAACCTTTATAGAACTTTAAAAAAGTCATATCTCCCCCATTAGCCCTTATACTTAAAACGAAACCGCGCATCTTTTTATTGCCAAGATACGCGGTTGTTGTTTATATAAAACTTTTACTCTTCAATCTTATCAATGGCGTTTTTAAGACTGTCGCGCCAGTAAGGTATTTTTATACCGAATTCCTTTTTAATCTTGGCCTTACTTAATACGGAATAATGCGGACGCTTAGCCGAGCCTGGGTAATCCTGCGATTCTATGGGCAACACTTCGCAGTTAATGCCTTTAAGGCTTACAACTTCCCTCGCCAAACCGTACCACGAACATACGCCCTCGTCGGAATAATTATAAATTTTCTTTACGCCGTTTTTTACCACGGGGATAAGGCCTTCTATAATTGCGGCTAAATCGCCCGCGTAAGTGGGTGTGCCTATTTGGTCGTAAATAACTTTAATTTCGCTCTGCTTGCGTGCAAGGCCGATTATGCTTCTTACAAAGTTTCTGCCAAATTCGCTGTACAGCCAAGAGGACCTTATTATAACGCAGTTCGGGGCGTTTTTAAGTACAAAAAGTTCGCCCTCCAGCTTTGTCTGCCCGTAGACGGAAAGCGGGTTTGGTTTATCCGTTTCCGTATAGGGTTTAAAGTTATTACCGTCAAAAATATAATCGCTTGAAATTTGTATTACCGAAGCGCCGTGTTTTGCGCTTGCCAAGGCTATGTTTCTGGGGCCTAAGGCATTAACGCGGTAAGCTAAATCTATATTGGTTTCGGCGGAGTCAACAGAAGTATAACCGGCGCAGTTTATGACGGTGGTTATTTTATTATCTGCAATAACTTGTTCCACGTGTTCGTAGGAGGTTATATCAAGCTCCTTAATATCTCCGTTCTCTTTTACGTCGGTAAAGATAACGTGCTGTGGGTCAATAAGTTTTTTAAGGGATAAACCGAGCTGGCCCTGCGCCCCCGTAACCAAAATCATAAAAAGCTCCTGTTTTACTAACGTGCTTGCTATTGATAAAATATATTATTATTAAACAATTATCAATGTTTTTCTAACGGTTCGCCAGCCGCAAGCGGCCTTAACGCCATAAAGCATTGTTTTATTGCAATATTTGCAATAAACTCCCGCAGCAGCAGCCGATACAATTATGTGCCGTCGTCGTAAAACATCTTTATTTAAGATTAAAGCAATAAAACAGGTTTTAAGCGCGTTATACTTATGGGGATACAAGAGGAACTTTCCCGTCAACTATCTTAAACAAAATTTGTACCATATCAATTATGAGAATAAACACAAATATAAAACCATTAATTTTAACTTTTTTACTGCTTTGCCCCGCCTTTGCCGCCGCGCAGCAAACCGCTATTATGGCGGGCGCAACGCTTACTCTTGAGCAGTGCATAGATATTACGCTTAAAAACAGCCCCAAGATAACCGCCGCCAAAGCCGCGGAGCAAGCGCAGTACAGCAAATTATGGCAAACCCGCGCGGGTTATATGCCGCAGGTAAACGCAAGCGCGTCTTATTCCCGCTCCGACCAAGAGAGCGCCACAGGCTTTGCCGGCGCCAATGATGCATATTCCTCCTCTATAAACGCGACGCAGCTTATTTACGATTTCGGGCAGACTGGGCTTAGCAACTCCATACAAAAAAATTCTTATCTTTCCGCAAAAGAGGATTTAAGAAATACGGAAAACAATGTTATATACTCCCTTAAACAAGCTTATTACGGCGTGCTTTCCGCCAAGGCAAAGCGTGATGTATACCAACAATCCGTAGAGCAGTATCAAGAGCAGCTTAAACGCGCACAGGCATTTTTTGACGTAGGCACAAAACCAAAGATTGATGTTACCACCGCGCAGGTAAACTTAAATAACGCAAAGCTTAACCTTATAACGGGCCAGAACAGTTTAGAGGTAGCCTATCACACTCTGCTTAATGTTATGGGCCTTTACGACGCCACGACAGATTTTACCTTGCAGGAAAATGATAAGATAACAGATTTTTCCATAACCGCGCAGGACGCTTTTGAGCAAGCGCTCGCCGCCCGTCCCGATTTGGAAGCTTACCGCCTTAAAGCGGAAAGCGCGAAACAAAATGTAAAACTTTCCGCCACGGGTTTTGCGCCCGAACTTAATGCAACAGCCTCTTACGGCTGGAGCGGCAAGGACTACCCGCTATACGATAAATGGAGCGTGGGCGCGGGCCTTTCCCTGCCGATATTCAGCGGCTTTAGCACCTATAATAAAGTGCAGGAATCCAAAAGCAATTTGCAAAGCGCGCTTGCCGCTTTAAACAGTGCGCAACAGGATATTAAACTGGAAGTTAACACCGCGTATCTTAACTTTATAGAAGCGCAGTCCAAAATACCCGTGGCAGACCTTTCCCGCCAACAGGCGCAGGAAAGTTATAACCTTGCCGTCGGCCGCTACACCGTAGGCGTGGGTAATTATATAGAAGTTAAAGATTCCGAAGTTACTTTAAGCAATGCCAAGCTGGCTTATATCAATGCTGTTCTTGACTATAATCTGGCAATAGCCAATCTTAAAAAAGTTATGGGGACAAAATGAAAACTAAATTAAAAAATAAAAAAATAATCTTAAAAATCGCCCTGCCTTTACTGGCGGCGTTTATACTTGTGTGGGCGGGCTGCTTCGGCAAAAATAAAGAAGCTAAATATACAACCGAAGTCCCCCAGACGGAAAATATTACCGAAAAGGTGGAAGCCTCGGGCACCATTAACCCCGTTACGCAAACAAGCGTGGGTACGCAGGTTTCGGGCAAGATACAACAACTGCTGGTTGACTATAATACTATCGTCAAAAAAGGCCAGCTTTTAGCCGTGGTGGACCCGTCCTCCTACGAATCCGCTTTGGTGCAGCAGCAGGCTAATTTACAAAAAGCGCAGAGCGTATTTTTAAACTCCAAACGCAATTACGAAAGATACCAAAGATTGTACGCGCAAGAGCTGGTTTCCAAAAGTGATTTGGAAGACGCGGAAACCGATTACCTTACCAATCAGGCGCAGGTAACGCAGGCGCAGGCTTCTTTGGATAATGCCAAAATCAATTTAGGCTATACAAAAATATTCTCCCCCGTAAACGGCATTGTAATATCCAGAGCGGTGGAAGAAGGCCAAACGGTAGCCGCCAGCTTTTCCACACCTACATTATTTACCGTCGCGGAAGACTTAACAAAAATGCAAATAGAAGTTAATATTTCCGAAGCGGATATAAGCAAAATTAAAGAAGGGCAAGAGGTGGAATTTAACGTGGACGCCTACCCCGATACAACTTTTAAAGGTAATGTTAAGCAGGTAAGAAACTCCGCCACCACAATATCCAATGTTGTAACGTACACGGTTGTTGTGGGCGTAGATAATAAAGACCTTAAACTTAAACCCGGTATGACGGCAAATGTATCCATAATAACAGGCCGCAGCGACGGATCATTTACGGTAGCAAATTCCGCCTTGCGCTTTGTCCCCCCCGATAATGCTGAAATTGCAGGGCAGAAAAAAGGCAAAAAAACATTTTATAAAGGCCAAGGCGTGTGGACGCTTGAAAAGGGCAACCGCATAAAACGCCTGCAGGTGGAAACAGGTATTACCGACGGCAACAGAACGGTAGTTATAGGCCAAGATATTACGGCGCAGACGCCTGTTATAATTTCTTCCGACGCGGCAGATAGCAAGAAGAAATCCAACAACAGGATGGGACCCCCGGGATTTTAAAAAATGACGCTTATAAACGTAAAAAACATTTGTAAATCTTATAACCTTGGCGATGTTCCGTTGGAAGTTTTGCACAACGTAACCTTGCAGATAGACCACGGAGAATTTGTGGCTATAATGGGGCCAAGCGGCAGCGGCAAAAGTACCTTTATGAATATTTTGGGCTGCCTTGATAAACCCACCACAGGCACCTATCTTTTGGACGGGCTTGATATAACCGCCTCCACGTTAAGCGAACTTGCAGACATAAGATGCAGGAAGATAGGGTTTGTCTTTCAGGGTTTTAATTTACTTTCAAGAACAACCGCTTTGGAAAATGTTGAACTGCCTATGGTATACGCCCGCACGGGCCATGCGGAAAGGACGGAAAAGGCCATAAAAGCCCTAAAAGCCGTCGGGCTTGCCGACCGCGTGCATCATATGCCTAATCAACTTTCAGGCGGGCAACAGCAGCGTGTGGCGATAGCGCGCGCAATAGTAAACGACGCGCCGATAATTTTTGCCGACGAACCGACGGGCAACCTTGATACAAAAACCAGCGTGGAAGTTATGGAAAGTTTTTACAAGTTAAACCGCGACCAAAACAAAACCATTATACTTGTTACCCACGAACCTGACATAGCCGCCTACGCACAACGTATAATACGCTTTAAAGACGGCATTATAGTAAGCGACGAACAAAACGCAAACAGAGTAAAATTATGATAGATATCTTAACCATTATAAAAATAGCAGTTAAAGCCATTTGGGTAAACAAAATGCGCTCCGTGCTTACAAGCTTGGGCATTATCATCGGCGTGGCGGCGGTTATAGTTATGCTTGCCATAGGAGAGGGCGCGCAAAAAAAAGTGTCGGACCAAATGTCCAGCATGGGCAGTAATTTGCTTATGATACGCTCGGGCTCGGTAACATCGGGCGGGGCAAGGACTGGGCAGGGCGGGCAGCCCACCTTAACTCTTAGCGACGCTTACGCGATAGAAAAAAATATAACAAGCGTAGCGCAGGTGGCCCCCAGCGTTAACGTAAACGGGCAGGTGGTTTACGGCAATCAAAACTGGGCAACGCAGGTAACAGGCAGCACTCCCTCTTTGTTTTATATAAGGTCTTGGGACGTAAGCAGCGGCACTTTATTTAGCGCGGAAGATGTACGCACTGGCGCAAGCGTTGCAATTTTGGGCCAAACCGTGGTGGAAAATTTATTTGGCGTAAGCGACCCCGTCGGCAGGACGGTAAGGATAAACAATGTTCCCTTCCGCGTAACGGGCGTGCTTAAGGAAATGGGGCAGTCCTCCTTTGGGCAGGACCAAGATGACACGGTGCTTGTCCCCGTAACAACGGCTATGAAGAGGCTTTCAGGCTCCCAATTCCCGGGGACGGTAAGGAGCATTTTGGCGCAGGCAACATCCACCGACGCGCTTACAAAAGCGGAAGAAGATATAACAATACTTTTGCGCCAGCGTCATAATATAACGGGTAAAAAGCAGGACGATTTTATAGTGCGCAACCTTACGCAGATGATGCAAAGCGCGATGGAAACAACCAAAACTTTTACAATGCTTTTGGCGGCGATAACTTCAATTTCTCTGCTCGTGGGCGGCATAGGTATTATGAACATAATGCTGGTTTCAGTAACGGAGCGCACAAGAGAGATAGGCATACGCATGGCGATAGGCGCAAAATCTTTGGATATACGGTTGCAATTTTTGGTGGAGGCTTTAATGCTTTCTCTATCGGGCGGAGTGCTGGGCATAATAACGGGGTTTGCTATATGCCTTGGCATAAAACACTTTGCGCCAGACTCCGTGCCTTTGGCTTTTACTCTGTGGCCAATGGTAATATCTTTTGTGTTTTCGGGTATGGTGGGAATATTCTTTGGTTTTTATCCCGCGTACAAAGCCTCTATGCTTAACCCGATAGACGCTTTAAGATTTGAGTAAAATTTACTTATAAGCACAAAAAAATAAACGTAAAAAAACTCCCGCTTTAAAACAACAGGCGGGAGTTTTTGTTTACCGTAAAAACTATCTTATTTCAACGGGGCGGTAGCTGCCGTCCATTTGCATTAAAGCTTCTATCCTTTGCTTTATCGGCGGGTGCGTTTCAAACATACCGCCAAGCGCGGCCGCAAAGCCTTCCCCCGCGGCGGCATTGGCAATGCACGCGGAAGACATTAAAGGCATACTGTCCAAGGCTTCCACGCGGCTGTCTTCGCTTATTTTAGCAAGGGCGGAGGCAAGGCCTGCTGGGTTTCTTGTTATCAAAGCGGCAGTAGCGTCTGCCTGATATTCGCGCCTTCTGGAAAGCGCGTACATTATAAGCGGAGCAAGCAACACGCCGTAAATAATCAGCGCTAAGCCCAATAATGCAAAAACCAAACCGATAGCGCCGCTGTTTTTACCGCCGCCGCGGCGGCCCGAAGCGCCTATGCGCAACAACACCTGCCCTATAAAAGTAAGCACGCCGATACCCGTTATAACAACCATCATAAGGCGCACATCTCTGTTGCCTATGTGGGACATTTCGTGCGCGACAACGCCTTCTAATTCCGACTTATTAAGCCTTTTTATTATCCCCGTGGTAAGCGCTACGGCGGAGTTTTGCGGGTCCCTGCCTGTAGCAAAAGCATTGGCGGATTCGTCTTCTATCACAAATACTTTTGGCATTGGCAGCCCGGCCGCCATTGCCGTATTTTCCACAAGGCTGTAAATTTCGGGATTATCTTCTTTAGATATTTCTATTGCGCCCGACGCGGAAAGCATCATACTATCGCCGCTGTAATAGCTTACAAACATCCAAATTACCGCAGCAAGCGCGACAAAGGGCAGATAGGTTGCGGCAAGCTGAGCCGTTAAAGAAGAAACGCTTGTATGGATGTCGGGATTGTACATAAAATCCGCCGCCACCCACAGCGTGATATATAAAATAACAAGCAACAGCAAAGGAAACAATGCCATTATGACAAAAGTTTTCTTGCCGTTGCTTGATATATGCTCGTAAATATTCATAAAACCCTAGAACTTTACAGCTACGGGTTGCTTTGCAGCCTGCTCTGATTCGTCAAGTTCAAAGAATTCCTTTTTCTCAAAAGAGAAATAACCCGCAATAATATTGCTGGGGAATATTTCTATCTTGGTATTTAAAGCCAAAACATTGGAGTTATAAAATCTCCTCGCAGCTTTAATTTTATCTTCAGTATCGGTAAGTTCAAACTGAAGCTTTAAAAAGTTTTCGTTGGCTTTAAGTTCGGGATAATTTTCCGTAACGGCAAAAAGGCTTTTAAGCGTGCCGCTTAATATATTTTCCGCCTGAGCCTGCTCTTGTGGCGTGCCGTGCTGCGCCATTGCCATATTGCGGGCCTGTATTACTTTTTCAAAGGTGCCGCTTTCGTGTTTGGCATAGCCTTTAACGGTTTCTACCAAATTGGGAATAAGGTCATACCTGCGCTTCATCTGCACTTCAATATCGCTCCATGCTTCCTGCACGCGGTTCTTAAGTACGATAAGCCCGTTGTATACCCCAACGACATATAATGCCGTCAATACTACAACTGCAAGCACAACAACTATTATTGCCATTATTTTCTTCTCCTTTACTGCATCAGTGATACAAATTCTAACAAATATTTAACAAAATTCAAGGGGTTATTTCTATCTTTTTTTATAACAGGCAAAAATCAACTTTTGTAAACGGAATAATGGTCTATGCCAAGTCTGCCGTAAGCCTCTTTAAGTTCCTCTTCCTTACCCGCCACAATAAGCAGTTTGTCCCCCGCTTTAAGCTCTGTCTTTGCATTGGGGATAAAAAACTTTTTATCCCGCTTTATCATCATAACCATAGTGTCTTCGGGCATCGGTATATCGCAAAGGCATCTGCCGTTGCCAAGCAAGCCTTCCGATACCAAAAGTTCGGAGGTTACGGCAACGTCTTCTGGCATTTCTACGGCAAAATCTTTATGCTCGCCAGTATCTGAAACCAACCCTAAAAGCTTGGCCGCGTAAGGCACGCTTGAACCCTGCACAATAAGGGATACTATGGTGATAAAAAATACTATATTAAAAATTTCATTTGCGCCCGGTACGCCCGCCACATAAGGATATGTGGCAAATATTATAGGCACCGCGCCGCGCAGCCCTACCCACGATACAAACCACCTGCCTTTAAGTGATGTCTTTTTAAACGGCAGCATACACAAAAATACGCTTAAGGGACGGGCGGCAATAATCATAAATACGCCTATTATAAGCGCAACCATTGCTACGCCCATAAGTTCTTTGGGGTTTACCAAAAGCCCCAGCGTAAGGAACATTATTATCTGGAACAACCACGCAAGCCCGTCAAAAAATATTACCACGCTCTTTTTGTACATCATTTTATGATTGCCAACCACAAGGCCAGCCACATAGACGGCAAGATAACCGTTTCCGTTTAAAAGGTCGGTAAAAGAAAAGATGAAAAAAGTAAAAGCCAAAAGTAAAATGGAGTAGAGAGATGAGTAATCTAAATTTATATTATTAATTACAAATACCACCAGCCTGCCCATAAAATAACCTATAACCAAACCCAGCACAAGCTGTAAAACAAAAGTCCAAAGCATAACGCCGACGCTTACCCCGCTTAAGGTTATAATCTCTATAAAAAATATGGTAAGCATATAGGCCATAGGGTCATTACTGCCGCTTTCAAACTCTAAAAGCGGGCGCATATTTTGCGTTAAGTTAAGATTTTTGGCCCTTAAGATGGAAAATACGGAAGCCGAATCGGTAGAAGACATAACAGCCGCCAGCAAAAAGCAACCCGCCAAAGATAAGCTGATAGCGTGCGGGAACAACAACTCCATACCATAAACAAAAGCGCCTGTTATTATGGTGGTAAGCAAAACGCCCAAAGTAGAAAGAGTAATACCCTCAAACATAACGGGGCGGACTTCTTCTATCTTAGTATCCATACCGCCCGAAAACAGTATAACGCTTAATGCCGTCATACCTATAAACTGGGCCTGTTTAAAGCTGGAAAACTGCACGCCTATCCCGTCGCTGCCAAAGAGCATACCGACAGCCAAAAAAAGCAGCAATGAAGGCACGCCGAAGCGATACCCCGTCTTACCCGCCACAATGCTGACGAATAAAAGGATAGAACCTATAAGTAAAAAGTTTTCTGCGGTGAAAACCATTCTACCTCCTTATTTATGATGGAATGTTATATAGCGTGAAGCTTCGTAAAGTCCCTGTGCCAGCTTTTTCATTTTTTCGCACTTTTCCGGATATTGCGGGCAATAGTCCTTTGAACTGTCATTGCTCTTGTACTTAAACATACCCTTTTTGTTTGGCCAGAGGGTATAATAAAAATCGTCTTCTATATACCCAATTCTTAAAGGCGCGCCCGAACCTGCCAAAATAAACGCGCCGCGGGTAATATCGTCGTCAAATAAATTCCTGCCCAATGCGGTTTGGCGGTGGGCAATGCCTAAAAGACCTGCCATAGTGGCCGTAAGATCTACCTGACTTGCGGGACGCTCATCAATGCCGACGGGAACATCGGGGCCTACGACAACAAGCGGAATATTGTTGGTTGTAAGTTCCAAATCAACAATGGCTTTAGGCGCATTTTTGGATTCATGCACGGTTAAACCGTGGTCGCCATAGATAAAGAAAACGGTATCTTTAAAAAACGGTTCCTGCTCCGCCAGTTTAAAAAACTGTCCCATAGCATAGTCTTGAAAGCGCATAGAATTATATTCTTCATTCCCGCTAAAGCCGTACTGTTTAAGCAAAGCTTCGTCTTTATTATCAAGTTTAAAATCGCCTTTGTCTTCAGGGATAGTATAAGGACGGTGGAAGCCCGCCGTCTGCAAAACGGCAAAGAAAGGCTCTTTTGTCTGCCCCAGTTCTTTTGCGGCGTAGCGGAACATATCCAAGTCCGAAAGACCCCAAACGTCATTGCGGGCAACATCTTTATATGTGCCTTCTTCAAAAATATTTATGTCTTTTATATTGTATTGTAAAAGACCTCTTATATTGCCCCAGCTTGTGCTGCCGCCGATAAAATAAAACTTTTTATAATCCTGCAAATCGTCAATAAGAGTATGCTGTTTTACGATAAGCGGATTGCGGGAGGAGGTTTTTACAGTAGAGGTATCCGGCAGCCCCGTAATGGTTGCAAAAACGCCTTTTGCCGTGCCTGCCGCGGGCGAAAAACAACGCGTGAACAATCTTCCCCTTTCGGAAAAAGCCTTAAGATACGGCGTTGTGTCTAAATCGGGATTATTAAACGAAGTCTTATCGTAAGAAAGTGATTCCGTAAGGATAAAAACCACATTATATTTTTTTACGCCTTTGGGGGACTGCGGTATGCGCCTTTCAAAATTAAGAGTTTTTGCGTCTTTTGTATTTACGCCCAAAAAGTCGGCTGTTTCGTCATAAAACTCTCTTGTTTTATTTTCGTCAAAGGTTACGCCCTTTTGCGCAAATCTGTAGGTATCCGCCAAGTTCTGCAAAGGGTTTAAAGCCAGGGCGGAAATAAAGTTATTATTTGTAAAGTAAGCGTCGCTCCACCTTAAAGGATACTGCGAAAACTTGCCGTGTATAAAAGCCGCGGCTATAAGGAAAGCGGGCAGAACATACCAATAATCTTTTTTGCGCCCTTCCGTCCCGTATGCCGCAAAAATAACGCGGCGCGCAAAGATAAAATAAAGCGCCATAATAAGCAAAAGCGCAACGGAACCCATAACAACGGGGTAGCTTTGCCACACCATCTCGGCAGAGGTGGTTGTGTTGGCGGCAAGTTCAAAAACATAGGCATTAAGCCTTTCCGTAAGATAGGAATAATAGCCGAAGTCAACAAAATAAATAAGCGTAATTGCGCCGAAAGCAAGGGAATAAATAAAAGCGGTTATTTTCTTTGCAAGGGAAGAAATATTAAATAAAAACACTATGCCAAGCGGCAACGCCAAGATAAAAGCTATTCTTAAATCAAACCTTAAACCCGTTATAAAAGCACGTGCAAGCTGCGCGGCGGGAAGGTTATCCGTACGGTTAATAAAAAAGAAAATAAATCTGGCAAGCGTAAACAGGGCTGCGTTTGCGAAGGCAAAAAGCAAAAAGGCTTTAAATCTGCTGGATATTTTTATGTTTTTCATAGTAATATTTTATCAATTTATGGCGATAATAAAAATAAAATTTTTTGACCAAAAAAACAAAACCCCCGCCGTTTAAGACGAGGGTTTAATTTTTTAAGCTTTTTAAAAGCTAGCCGAGTATGGCTTTAAGGTCAGCCTCGGGCGTTGATATTGGGCGCAGGCCGTAGTTATCAACCAATACTTTAAGAATATTGGGGGATACAAACGCAGGCAATGTAGGCCCTATGTAAATGTTCTTTACACCCAAGAACAGCAACGTAAGCAATATGCAAACGGCCTTTTGCTCGTACCAGGAAAGTACTAAAGTTAAGGGCAATTCGTTTACGCCAACTTTAAACACTTTACTTAAGGCAAGGGCAACTTCTATGGCGCCGTAAGCGTCGTTGCACTGGCCCATATCCAAAAGTCTGGGTAAGGGGCCGATATTGCCCAGTTTCAAGTCGTTAAACCTAAACTTTCCGCAGGCTAATGTTAAGATAACCGTATCTTTAGGCGTTTGTTTTACAAACTCGGTGTAATAGTTGCGGCCCGGTTTTGCGCCGTCGCATCCGCCGACTAAGAAGAAGTGCTTTATAGCGCCGCTCTTAACCGCGTCCACCACCACACCCGCCTGGCTTAAAACCGTCTTCCAGCTAAAGCCCGTGGTAACTGTATTGCCGCCGTTTATACCTTTGCCTTCAAACGGGGCGGGATAGCCGCCAAGTTCCAAAGCTTTTTTGATTACGGGCGTAAAATCTTTATCTTCGCCGATATGCACAAGGCCGTCAAAGCCTACCACTTCCGTGGTAAATACTCTATCCTTATAGCTGTCTTTAGGCGGCATAAGGCAGTTGGTGGTAAACAAAAACGCACCGGGGACATCGGCAAATTCCTTCTGCTGATTCTGCCAAGCCGTACCAAAGTGGCCCTTTAAATGGGAATAGGCTTTAAGTTTTGGGTATCCGTGCGCGGGCAACATTTCGCCATGGGTATAAATGCTGATGCCTTTGCCTTCGGTTTGTTTTAAAAGCTTTTCAAGGTCTTTTAAATCGTGTCCGCTTACAACTATAAACGGGCCTTTTTCAACCGTCATAGATACTTCAACGGGAACAGGCACGCCGAAGGTTTCGGTATTGGCTTTATCCAAAAGGGCCATACAGTCAAAGTTTACTCTGCCCGTTTCCAATACTATATTTAAAAGTTCGCCCTGCGGCGTAGGCTTGCCTATTGCGCGCAAAGCTTTAAAGAAGAATTTATTGACCTCTTTATCGTGATACCCCGCCACCGCGGCGTGGTAGGCATAAGCAGCCATACCTTTAATACCAAACAGTATTAAAGACTTTAAGCTGCGGATATCTTCATTTTCGTGCCAAACGCTTTGCATATCATAAGGTTTCGGCAGAACATTGCCCGTTAACTTGGTTACGGCAACGGCTGTTTTATCAACCTGCGCGTTAATAACTTTATCGCTGAAGTTAACATTGGTTATGGTCATAAACAAACCTTCCAAAGCCAATGTGTGCAGGTAGGCGTCTTCTTCCTGCGCGGGTTTACCCTCCAAGGCTAAAGCCAGCGTTACCAGCATACCCGTTATATTATCTTGATAATCAGCGGTTTGCGCTTGTTTGCCGCATACCCCTTGTATGGTACAGCCAGTGCCTTTTGCGGTTTGTTCGCATTGGAAACAAAACATAGACATATTTTTTTCTCCTTATTTTATATCAAAGGGTTTTGGCCCTTTCGTGTTTTTAACTGCAACATAAACTGCGTTTGAATAACTGAAAAAATTATAGTACAGTATTTTAAAGGTGTATGTTGCAACTGCAACAGGCTTATGACAGAAAAATATACTGATTTTTTACTTTCACTCCCCCTCTTTGAGGGTTTTGGCGGGACGGACTTAAGCTGCATCTCCCCCTGCCTTGAGGTGCGCCATAAAAGCTTTAACAAAGGTGATATTATTTGGCTGCAGGGTGATAATTTAAAAGAAATCGGCCTTATGATACAAGGTACGGTTGATATTACTTTAAATGATATTTTGGGCGGTTCTTTTTTAATGGAGCGGGTTAATAAAGGCAATATTTTTGCGGGCGTACTTTTGTGCGCGCAGATAGAAAGAAGCCCTTTTACGGTAACCGCCGCCGCAGATTGTAATATTTTATTTTTAAATTACCAACGCCTTATAACGCCTTGCCAGAATATCTGCCCGCGCCACAGTATGCTTATCAAAAACCTGTTAAAACTGATAGCGCAAAAAAATATGCTTTTGCAAAACCGTATGCAAATAATATCACAAAAAAATATACGGGAAAGTTTGCTTGTTTACCTGCGCTCGCTTGCCACAAAAAATACTTCTTTTACCTTTAAATTGCCTATGACGCGCACGGCGTTGGCGGCTTACCTTTGCGTTAACCGCAGCGCGCTGCAACGCCAAATGGCGCAAATGCAGAAAGAAGGCATTATAAAGATTAAAGGTAATAATATTACACTTTCCAAAAAAGCCGCCTGAGTTTGCCGTTCCCAAGAATTGCGTGATTTGATTAGATTTGAGGTTAGTTTATGTTTTATTTGCCGCAAGGGATATCCAGAGCGGCTGGAAGCCCGCATATCCGCAGCGGCAAAAAAACTTAAAATAACCCAAAGATAACAAATTGCTAGCCAAATATTGCCTAGCAGAACAACACTTTCATAAAGTGGTACAATATAAAGGTATGAACATCATTAACGATACCCTAATAAAAGAAACACTTGCCAAAACTGCAAACCATACAGCCTCACAAGTGCAGGAAATTCTTGAAAAAGCAAAAAAATTCAACGGAATCTCCTTTGAGGAAGCCGCAATTCTGCTATCCGTAACAGAAAGCAACCTCCTGCAACAAATATACGATACGGCAAAATACATTAAAATCCACATTTACGGCAACCGCGTCGTATTATTTGCTCCGCTTTATATATCTAATTTATGCTTTAACGAATGTCTTTACTGCGCGTTCCGCGCGTCCAACACAGAACTTAAACGCCGCGCGCTGACGCAGGCGGAAGTTAAGGCAGAAACGGAAGCCCTGCTTAAACAAGGCCACAAGCGCGTGCTTATGGTAGCGGGGGAATCATACACGGGCGAAGGCCTTAAATATGTCTTTGACGCAATAGATTCCATTTACTCCGCCTCCCACGGTAAAAGCACAATAAGACGCGTTAACGTAAATATCGCGCCGCTTACCACCGACGAATTTAGAGAGCTTAAAAAACATAAGATAGGTACTTTCCAGTTATTTCAGGAAACCTATCACAAAGAATCTTACGAAAAGCTGCACGTTGGCGGACCTAAAAAGAATTACCAGTACCGCCTTGAAGCCATGCACCGCGCGATGGAAGCGGGCATAAGTGATGTGGGCATCGGGCCTTTGCTCGGGCTTTACGATTATAAGTACGAAATTCTTGCCACGCTCCAGCATATTAAAAGTTTGGAAGACGCCTTTGGCTGCGGGCCGCACACAATTTCCGTACCGCGTATAGAACCCGCCTGCGGCTCTCCGTTAAGCGAACATCCGCCTTATGCAGTATCTGACGAAGACTTTAAAAAAGTTGTAGCCGTATTAAGGATAGCCGTACCTTACACGGGCATAATTTTAAGCACCAGAGAATCGCCCGCAATGAGAAGCGCGGCCTTGGAACTTGGCGTATCGCAAATATCGGGCGGATCCAGAACCAACCCCGGCGGTTACGAGGAAGAAGATACAGACCCGCAATTTACGCTTGGCGATTTTAGAACGCTTGAACAGGTTATAACAGACGTTGTACAGCACGGTTATATACCTTCCTTCTGCACGGGCTGCTACCGTTTGGGCCGTGTCGGCAAAGACTTTATGGACCTTGCAAAACCGGGCCTTATTAAAGCGCATTGCCTGCCTAATGCTATGTTTACTTTTGCGGAGTACTTACACGACTTTGCTCATCAACCGCTTAAAGAGAAAGGCTTTAAACTTATCGACGATATGATGAAAGACGTCCCGCAACAAGTGCAGGAAAAAGTTAAAGCCAGCCTTAAGGAAATTGCAGACGGAAAGAGAGATTTATATCTCTAAAATAATCAATATAAATTGACGCAAAAAAGGCCCGCTTAACACGGGCCTTTTTTATTTGTTGCTTTAAATATTTAACCTTCAACGGGAATCTTAAATATCTCCGTAACTCTGTCCAAAATACCTGTGCAGTAAGCTATCGTAACGCCGTAGTTTGTAACGGGTACGCCAGCTTCCTTTATATTTTGTATTCTGGTTTGCAACTGGTTTTTTGTAACCATACAACCGCCGCATTGCACCACAAGCCCGTAGGAAGCTATATCCTGCGGAAGCGGGTCCAAGTTAGTGATAATTTTAAAATCCAAAGTTTTGCCGCTTATCTCCTTTATCATCTTAGGTAATTTGACGCGGCCAATATCCTCGCAACTGATGCCGCTGTGAGAGCAGGACTCAAGTATAAGCACTTTGTCGCCGTCTTTAAGCTTTGCAATTTTGCGTACGCTTTGAACAAAGTATTCAAAGTCGCCTTTCATTCTTGCAAAAGCAATACTGAAGCTGGTTAAAGGAATTTCTGGCGGGACAATTTTGCTTACTTCTTTAAACGCCTGACTGTCGGTTATAACAAGTTTAACCTTTACGGGCAGCTTTAAAAAAGCAGCCAGCTGGTCCACCTGCACAACAACGTTAATTGCATTATTATCCAGCACATTGCGGATAACATTCATCTGCGGCAATATCATGCGGCCTTCGGGCGCGGCGCTGTCAATGGGCGTTACGGAAACTATAATATCATCTTTTTCTATAAGGTCGTCAAGCAGTACAAGCTTTTTTACCGCGTAAGCGGGGCGGTACTTTTGTATCGCTTTAAGCAAGTCTTTTACGTCTTTATCAGCCCTGCAGCTAAATTCGTAAACTTCGGTACCTTCAACCGTTAATATTTTGTAATTTTCTTTATCTTTTTTATTGTTGATTACAAAGAACGGTTTATTTTTTTCTTTAAATAATTTTATAAGGTTTTTGTCTTCCTCCGTCAATATACCCGCGTCTGCAACAATTATGGCCATATCAATAATATCAACGGTCTGCATTGTTTTATCTATGCGGGCTGCGCCGAGTTCGGTAGAATCGTTTATACCTGCGCTGTCAATTAATACGCACGGCCCGATACCGTCAAGCTCTATTAATTTTTTTACGGGATCGGTAGTCGTGCCTTCTTTTTCAGAGACGATGGCAATTTCTTGCCCGGCAAGCCTGTTAATAAGCGAGCTTTTACCGCTGTTAACACTGCCGTAAATTCCTATGTATAATTTTTCCATAAATATATTGTATAATTTTGCTTGGAGGATTTACCAATGAAAAAATTTCTACTTTTAGCGTTGGCTGTTTGCGTTGTGCTTCCCGCCTACGCACAAGACAAAAAAAATAATTACTCAATTGCTTATGAAACCAGCAGTTACGGCTACAAAGAACCTCTTGACCTCCACCACATGGAGCTTAAAGGCAGAATGTCAGGCGTCGTTTTTGACTATATCGGCAGAAGCGCTTTTACTGCCAAAGAAGTAGACGCTAACGATCCTTCGTTTTTAGCTTTGCAATTACGTTATATGCAGGGCGATACCAATTATGACGGTTGGCTTGTATCAGGTGCCATTCCGCCCGTTTACATAAAGCACTATTGCCCCGACATACCTAACTATTACGTTGAAGGCCGTCTTACCGCAGGCGGAATATACGAATTAGGTTCCGTTGTGGAATTTTGGCCCTACCTCGGTATCGGCGCAAGATATTTGGTAAATAAACTTAATGATGATCCTGCGAATACAGGATACAGAAGAACCTCCACATATTTTTACGCACCCGTCGGTGCGACGGCAAAAATAAAGCTTCCCGCAGAGTGGGCAATCTCTTTAAACGGCGAATACGATATTTTTATACACGGCAAACAACAATCCCGCATAAGCGATACAAACCCGCTTAGAGATGATATTAATAATGCTCAAACACAAGGCTACGGCGTACGCGCATCAGCCAAATTATCTAAAGACTTCAAACACATCGGCGTATTTGTGGAACCTTTCTTCAGATACTGGCATATAAAAGATTCCGACTTGGCACTGAGCGGCGGACGTTATTATTTAGAACCCGATAACGAAACACATGAATCAGGCTTAAAAGTAGGTATTAATTTTTAACCTGTTTACCTGATTAAGATTTAAACATAAGCCCGCCATAATACGGCGGGCTTTTTTATTGGTATAATTGAATTATAAGTATACTTACAGGAAGGTATTATAAATGAAAGATTTTGAGAAGTACCTCGCCCTACAAGCCAAGTACATAGA
>JAEXBW010000053.1 GCA_023393825.1 Elusimicrobiota bacterium
AGCCCCTACGATGTGGCGAAGAAGAAGGCAAATGTAAAGTAGTGGGAGCGCATTACATGCGCGCGCCGTTAGAAGAGGGCGGGGCCCGCATATGAAAAACCCCCGGCTATGCCGGGGGATATTTATTAAAATACTAACCCTCAAAACCAAGCTTTTGATATACTATATATACAGCAATTCTGTTGTCTGCGGGCTTAATGCCGCGTACGTGTGCGCGCGACGCTTTAAGCTTAAGTCTTTTTGACCGCTTCAGCGGAGAAGATATGGAATCCAAAGAATTCAAAATTTACTTTCAGCCTATTTACGATATTAAAACCTCTGCCCTTTGCGGGGCTGAGGCTCTTGCGCGTAAAGAAGATGCCCTGCAGGGTTTGCTTGCGCCCGCTTCTTTTATACCCGCAATGGAAGCCGACGGCACCATAGAACATTTGGATATTTTTATGTTTGAAAAAACGGCCGAACTTATAAGCCATTGGCGCGCGGCGGGGCTTAAAACGGTAAATATGGCTGTAAATATGTCGCAAGTTACTTTAAAAAATCCCGCGCTGCCTTCTATTATGCGCGATGTGCTTGCAAAATTCAATTTACCCGCAAATTCAATAGAAATTGAAGTTACCGAAACTATGCGCTGTGCAGATTTTCCCGCCTTGCAAAAAACGCTTGCCGCCATACGTGATACGGGCATAAATATAGTTATGGACGATTTTGGCGCGGCTTATTCTAACGTCATAGAACTTACTCTGCTTAAGGCGGATGTGCTTAAGCTTGATAAGGCTTTTCTTTTGGGCGGCTCGGAAGACGAAAATAAAACAAAAAAGATTATTGCCCATATTGCCCACATGGCAAAAGACATTGGTATGAAAGTTGTTGCCGAAGGTGTGGAAACGCCCGAGCATTTTGATTTTATTAAAACTACCGTCTGCGACAGCGTGCAGGGTTTTTATTTTGCGCGCCCTATGACGACAGAAAACTTTACAAAGCTGCTGGAGCAGCGTATTTAACTAAGAGGTGTTTATGAGAGGACTCAGAAGCGTTCTTTTTGTTGCGATATTTTTTATTATAGCGGGCTTGATAGGCTACGGCGCGGAAAAACTTGCCGTTGCCGTTCTTCCCTCTGATTTTGTAGGCACGCTTGTGCGCGTTTACGACGTGGGCGTACATTCTTTATCGCTTACGGTTAATATCTGCGGTATTATCGGGCTTATAGCTTCTTACGCGATAGTTACTTATTTGGTAAAGAAATAATATGCGTTTGATACTTGCTTCCGCCTCACCCAGAAGAAAGCAGATACTTGCGCGGCTGGGTTTTAAGTTTGATGTTATTTCCGCCGATATAGAGGAAAAAACTTTAAAAACAAAACCCTATGCCGTCGTTAAAGATATAGCTTTGCAAAAAGCATTTTGCATTGCGGAGCAATACCCCGATGCTGTTGTAATAGGCGGCGATACCGTGGTTTACTGTAAGGGCGAAATACTGGGTAAGCCTAAAGATAAAAAAGACGCGTTGAGGCTTTTGACGATGGAAAACGGAAGCTGGCAGCGTGTTTACAGCGGGCTTGCGATAGTGTGCAAGAACAAAAATAAAATTTTAGTCGGTTATGACGTTACAAAATGCAAAGCCAGAAAACTTGACGATAAAACGCTGCAAGAGCTGGCCGGTAAACATATGGATAAAGCTGGCGCGTACGCCATGCAGGATAACGACGATATGTTTATAGAAAAGATTGAAGGCTCGTACGACAATGTTGTGGGAATGCCTTCGGAATTATTTGAAAAAATGATTAAGGAGTTTTTAAAATGACAGAAACAGATATCCTTATTATCGGCGCGGGGCCTGCGGCTTGCAGCGCGGCGGTATATACTTTAAGAGCGGGACTTAAAACCGTTTTGCTGGGCGGAGATATCCCCGGCGGTCAGCTTTTGCAGACGAATGATATAGAAAACTTCCCCGGGTTTATTAACCCCGTTTCGGGTTTTGAACTTATGGATAATATGCACAAGCAGGTAAAGCGTTTGGGTGCGGAAATTGTTAGCGACAGAGCGGCGAAGGTGGATACTTCCGCAAGGCCGTTTGTTGTAACAACCGCGGGCGATAAACAATATAAAGCTTTAAGCGTTATCGTTGCCACAGGCTCGGCCGCGCGCTGGCTGGGCGTGGAGGGGGAAGAGGAATACAGAGGCAGGGGGATTTCCGCCTGCGCGACGTGCGACGGCTTCTTTTTTAAAGGTAAGGAAGTTTGCGTTGTAGGCGGCGGCAATACCGCTTTTGAAGACGCTTTATTTTTAACTAATTTTTGCAAGAAAGTTTACCTTATACACAGACGCGGCGAATTTAGGGCGGACCGCGTTACCGTGGAGAAAGCAAAAAATAACCCCAAGATTGAAATGGTCCTTTGCTCCGTGGTGGAAAAGCTGCACGGCGACGCTTTGGGTTTAACGGGTATAACAGTAAGAAATATTACTAACGATAACCTTAAAGATTTGCAGGTACAAGGTATTTTTGTGGCGGTAGGCTCTATCCCGCAGACGGCGTTTTTGGCTGGTAGCGGCGTGGAACTTTTGCCCGCAGGGCAGGTTAAGGCTGATGAAAGGACCCGCACAAATATAGAAGGTTTGTTTGCCGCGGGCGACTGCGCCGATACTATTTACCGTCAGGCGGTAATAGCCGCAGGCAGCGGCGCGAAGGCGGGCATAGAAGCCATTGCGTATGTTAACCTTGTAAAGTAATTTACTTTAGCTTAAAATAAAAACCCCCGTGCTTTTTATAACACGGGGGTCTTTTATTTATGCGGATTTTTAAAGGGCTATATCAAGCAGAGCGTAGCTTTTTGCGTCTTTATAATCAAAGTGCCACCACTCGTTTTTAATTGTGCTAAAGCCAGCTTTCTTCATTATTTCCTGTAGTTTAGTTCTGTTTTTTATTGCTTCTTCAGAAATGCCTTCCTTAGCATTGAATGCGGCGGCATCGGTAAAATTATCAAAGCCGGTAGGAGCGGGCAATACCTTGCCTAAAGCATCGCAAAGCCCTAAATCTATCGCCGCGCCGCGGCTGTGATTGGAACCTTTTTCGGGGCTGGAAAGGAACTTGCCATTATCTTCTTTATCCCACATTATCTGCTGTACTGACGACGGGCGGTAGCAGTCGTAAATGCGGAAGTATAAACCTTCCGCCTGTGCGTAAAATACCGCTTTTACAAAGGCTTGCGCCACGTTTTTGTTAAGGTAGCATTTTGAAGAATTATAAAGTTTTTTACCCGTAAAATTATTTGTTGTCGCGTAGCGTATATCCAAGAAAATCTGTATCGG
>JAEXBW010000061.1 GCA_023393825.1 Elusimicrobiota bacterium
AGGATAAAAACCGCTGGGGCGTTGACGGCGGATACTGGTGGGAGGTTTATGATTCCTCCGACAGTCTTGCAAAAAAAGACGGAGCTTTATACTTCAGTCAGTTTGAAACAAGGAATGTATCCGACGCTGATTTTAACGACGATTTCTTCCGCTCCAATCCTTATGTCGTTTCGCCCGATAAGTTAACGCGCGCGTCCGTTGTGCGCCAAAGTTCTGCTACCACATTAAGGGCAAGCTACAGCAACCGCAGCCAGTTAAATGCCGACGATAAAACCTATTCCAACGCGCAGGAAGTTTTACCTAAGCTGGAACTTATTTTCCACCCGTTTGCCATAAATAATACGGGGCTTATAAATAATGTTAAGTTTGATTTTAACAGCAGCAGGATAGGCGATTACGATTTTGTGCAGTACGGCCACGGCAACTGGACAACCTCTAAAGATTTTAAACTTCACCGTAATTTTACTTTAACTCCCACCGCTTTTTACGACCAGGAAATTATTTTTAAAGACCCTACAAATAATGACGAAGACACCCTTGTCGGCCGCTTTGGCGGGCAGCTTAATTTGCGCTCGGATTTAATTACGGGTATGCTGGATACGGGTTATAAATATACGCGCAGGACGGTAAGCGGTTCTTTAACCAGCAGCAGCCAAAATACAAATAATTCCGACGCGGAAGAAGAATATAATTTATTTTATATCCAAAACTATTATATGCCCACTCAAAATACTTACTTTAAACTTGCCACGGGCTACGACGCAAGCAATTCTAAAGAAGACTGGGCTTTTAAGTACAGGGCGGAACCTGTTACGGCGGAAGTCGGTTATTTTTCCCCGCTGACGGGTACAAGCTTTTTTCTGCAAAATTTATACGATGTCTATAACGGCAACCAAGCCTTTGTGTTAGATAGCACATTTAAAAGTTTAAACGGCAGTTACGCCAATTTGGGCATAGCCAATTACAGCACGGACAGAAGCAGCTTTTTGGTAACCTCAAAGTTTATGCTTGCCCCTAAAGGTTTTACTTGGCGCGCGGATATGGGTTTGGATTTTGAGATTGACGGCTCCTCCTCCGTCAGCGCGTATTCAAAGCACATAAAAGTTTATAAAGATTTCCACGATGTAACGCTTATGGTGGGCGTGCGCGACAGAAACCAAAACCTTTCCTTTACGCTAAGGATAAATATCCTTTGCGGCGCCGCGCCCGCGCAAAGTAAGGCGCAAAAAGAAATAAACCAATACCGCTACCCTTGGCGCGACGACAGAATGATAAGGGACAATTTTTAATTTAAAGCAGCAAAAGAGGCGATTATGAAGAAGACAACTGTACCTTACGGCAGTATAGAAGTTATTTGCGGATGTATGTTTTCGGGCAAAAGTACGGAGCTTATTAAACGTGTGGAAGAGTGTATTAAAAACGGTCAAAAGGTGCAGGTGTTTAACTCCAGCCTTGATAAACGCTACACAAATAAAGGCATTGCTACCCACGACTTAAAAAAGATTTCCGCCACGCATATAACCAAGGCGCAGGACGCTTTGGAATTAATTAAAAAGAATACAGATGTTGTCGCCTTAGACGAAGTCAACTTTTTTACGCGCGATATTGCCCCCGTCGCCATTGCTTTGGCAAAGCTGGGCAAGCGCGTTATATGCTGCGGTTTGGACTTAGATTTTAAGGCCGTCCCTTTTGAAAGTACCGCCCAGCTTTTAGCCGTAGCCGATAAAGTTACCAAGCTTAAGGCGCGCTGCAATGCCTGCAATGCGCCCGCCACGCGCACGCACAGGACTGTTGCCATTAAGTCAAGGATATATGTTGGCGGTGCTGATGATTATGAGCCTTTGTGTGCGGATTGTTTTAATGAGGCTCGTGTTCAAGAGGAAGCCACCGAAGCCGTTGCCGCTTAAAAATAATATTTGTTCTGTGCCGACTTATGTCGCTAGCAATTTGGCGTAAGTCGGCCTCTTTTTTATTTTTTACTCACTTGGGTACCGAGAGTCGCTTCGCTCCCGTTCTTCTTTGTACACCGCGTTCATAATAAAATAAAAAATAGGCTCAACCCCGCCAAATCACGCTGCCAATCTATAAATTTGTTCTGTATCAAACAGCATTAAATCACGCAAATTTTTATAAAGACTTTTCCTTGAGGGGAACATTAAGCGAACGCAGAGAGCAAAGTAGAAGATATCAGAAGTAAAAAATTATTTAACGCCGTTTTTGGGGCAAAGCTTATTAAGTGTACACTCATCACACTTCGGCCCGCGCGCAAAACAAACGCCGCGCCCGTGCCATATCAAACCGTGGCTTATCCAATGCCATTCTTTTTGCGGCATTAACTTCATTAAATCCTGCTCCACTTTAACTGGGTCCGTATTTTTGGTAAGTCCCATACGATAGGCCAAACGCTTAACGTGCGTATCCACCACAACGCCCACGCTTATGCCGTAAAAATCCTGCAATACAACATTAGCGGTTTTGCGCGCCACGCCGCGCAGCGTAAGCATTTGCTCCATTGTGTTTGGCACAATTCCGTTAAAATCCTTAACAAGTTTTTTTGAAGTTTCTAAAATTGATTTTGCCTTAGCGTGATAAAACCCCGTGGATTTTATTATCGCCTCTATATCTGCAATATCAGCCGCCGCCATTGCCTGCACGGTGGGGAACTTTTTAAACAAGGCGGGCGTAACCATATTAACGCGCTTATCCGTGCATTGGGCGGAAAGTATTACGGCGCACAAAAGTTCAAAAGCATTATTATAAGCCAATGCCGTTTTTGTTTTGGGGTAAAGTTTTTTTAAGCCTTTTATAAGCTCAGGCAGTTTTTCTTTTTTTATCAGCATATCTTCTGTACCCTACGCACAAAGCCAGAAAGAATAAATTAAAAATTATTATCACCGCGCCGCTGGGTATATTAAGCAGGAAGGAAAAGTAAATACCGCAAAGCACGCTGGCGACGGAAAATGAGGCGGCGTAAATTAATGTCCTTTTAAAATTACCGCCAAGTTGCAAAGCCGCAGACGGGGGAATAATTATCATGGCGGAAACAAGCATAATACCCACCACTCTTAGCGCCACCACTACCGCCACAGAGGTTGTAAGAACCAAAATTATATTTATGCGGTTTACGTTAACGCCCGATACTTTTGCAAAGTTCTCGTCAAAAACAAGCGCTATTAAATCGTTATAAAAAACATAAATTATACCCAAGATAAGCAGGGCCAACACGGCGGCAAGGATAAGTTCCGCTCCGCTTACCGTCAAAATACTGCCAAACAGGAAAGAGAGTAAATCCACATTAAACCCGCCCGCCATAGCCGCCAGTATAAGCCCTGCGGAAATCCCCGCCGCGCTTACTATACCCAAGGCTCCGTCGGTGTATATCTTTGCCGTCTGCGTTATTTTGTAAATACCCAAAGAGCTTAACATAACAACGGGTACCGCCATAAAAATGGGGCTGGTTTGCGTTATAAGGCCCAAGGCAACGCCGCTTAGCGCAACGTGGCTCAGACTATCCCCAATCAAAGAAAGACGCTTTAAAACCAAAAATACGCCAAGCGCGCTTGTTATTATTGCTATCAGCACGCCCGCCAAAACCGCGCGCTGCACAAAGGCGAAGGATAAAAATTCTATAAGGCTCATTTATCCTCCTTAAACGGGCAGCAGTCCTGCGTGTGCAGGTGGTCCATTAAATGTTGCGTATACGGGCCAAAATAATTTGTAACGCTGTCGGAAGAGCAAAAATCCTGCTTATTGCCGTAAAATATAATGTGCTTATCTAAGATTAAAAATTTGTTTACATATCTTCCCGCCTCGGCAATGTCGTGCGTTATCAAAAGTATCGTAGTGCCGTTTGTTTTGTTTAGGGAAGATATTAAATCAAAAAAAGATTGTCTGGAGGAACTGTCCAAAGCTGTTGAAGGCTCGTCCAAAATAAGAAGAGAGGGGTTGTTGATAATTGTTCTTGCCAGCAATACGCGCTGTTGCTGCCCGCCCGAAAGCTGCCAAAATAATTTATGTTTAAATTTATCGCAGCCTGTCTTTTCAATAGCGGCAAGCGTTTTTTGATTGTCGTGTTTATTAAAAATTCTGGGATAATTTTTTGTACTTAAAAGGCCTAAGCGGGCAACTTCAAAAGCCGTAAGCGGCATTAAAGAAGGCGGGTTAATTTTTTGTTCAAGATAACCAATCTCGCTCCATTTATCAAAGCGTTTTATATCCTGCCCAAAAAGCTTAACCCGCCCTTTTTGACTTTCAAGTAAACCTAAAATTATTTTGATTAAAGTGGTCTTGCCGCTGCCGTTGGGGCCGAGTACGCCCGTAAAATCTCCCTTAGACGTGGCAAAGGAAATATCTTCAAGCACTCTTTCCTGCCCGTAACTGAAGGCAACTTTATCCGCTTCAATCAAATACATATTAATTAGCCTCTGCGCAGCCCAACCCTTCGGAAATATTTTGCAAATTCGCCATCATAAGCTGGCGGTAGGAAACGCCTTTATCAAAATCTTCCTTAGTGATATGTTCAATAGAATAAAGCAGCAGAATTTTTGCGCCCGTTTCATTCGCTATTGTTTGGGAAAGCGCGGGGTTTACCGCTTGTTCCGTAAAGATATATTCCACATTATTATCTTTAATTTGTTTAATCATTTCCGCCATATCTTTTGCGGAAGGCTCTTGGTCCAAAGTCGCGCCGACGAGCGGTTTAAAATTAAAATTATAATTTTGTGCCATGCGCTTAAAAGCGATATGGCCTATGTGGTAAATATCTCTTGTTTTGCATTGCGCCAGCATCTTGCCGTAAAGCCTGTCTAGCATAGTAAGCTCGTGCTGAAAGCCCGCCACATTTTTAAGCAGTTCCTGCTCTTTCTGCGGATATTTTTGCGCTACATACATAGCCATATTTTGCGCCATTGCGGAGGCATTATTAAAATCCATCCAAATATGCGGGTCCCCGTCGGCAGAAGGCATATTGCTGTCCAGCGCTAAACCTGCGTCATTAGACATTTTTTTAGCCCAAGGCTCCATTCTGTCGCTGGTGTAAAAGAAGAACTCATTTTGATGAATATCAATTACCGTTTTTGGCAAAGGCTCAAAAGAATGCGGCTCTGTACCGGGGGGGATAACCATTGTTATCTTTGCCACATTATTAAGAGTTTCTTTTGCTATCGTATACGGCACATAGCTTGAAACCGCCACACTCATCATTGGCGTTTGTTCCG
Organism: Elusimicrobiota bacterium; assembly: GCA_023393825.1. Lineage (GTDB taxonomy): Bacteria > Elusimicrobiota > Elusimicrobia > Elusimicrobiales > Elusimicrobiaceae > Proelusimicrobium. The sequence continues at coordinate 5,217 of JAEXBW010000061.1, forward strand.
TTTCAACGAGGGGGGAAATGAAAGGCTTTTTATCTCTGTTAATGTTATAAAATGCAAACACGGCCGCACACACAAGCGCCGCCAGAGATATTAATGCAGTTGTTTTATTTTTCATATTTATTAAATTATCCCAAGTTCCTTCCCGCACTTTTTAAAGGCGGCTACCGCAAATTCCAAGTCCTTAATTTCGTGTCCTGCGGTAACTATTGTTCTAAGTCTTTCTTTGCCTAAAGGTACGGTGGGGAAGACTATTGAAAGCGCAAACACGCCTTCGTTAAAAAGCATTTGGCTTAAGGCGTGGGCTTTTTTGCTGTCGCCCACCATAACTGGTGTTATGGGCGTTTGGCTGTGGCCCGTGTCAAAACCTGCTTTTTTAAGTTCTTCCTTAAAGAACTTTGTATTATCCCAAAGTTTTTGGATAAGTTCGGGTTCGTTATAAATAACGTCCAAGCCTGCAATGCAGCTTGCTATAACGGCTGGCGGGTGTGAGCTGGAAAATAAGAAAGGCCTTGCCACCGATTGCATATACTGCTTTAAGTTAAGGCTGCCCGCCGCGTATCCGCCGATAGTGGCGAAAGCTTTGGAAAGCGTGCCTATCTGTATATCAACATGGCCTTTAAGATTGTAATGCGCGACGGTGCCGCGTCCCTGCGGCCCCAAAACGCCGCTGGCGTGCGCGTCGTCAACCATAGATACGACATCGTATTTTTTGCACAGTTCAACAATTTCGGGCAGCAGAGCAATATCGCCATCCATGCTAAATACGCCGTCGGTAACAAGCATTTTTCTGCGTGCTGCACGCACTTCGGGCTGTTCCAAAATTTCTTTAAGATGCGCCATATCATTGTGGCGGTAAACTTTCTTTTTTGCTTTTGAAAGGCGTCCGCCGTCTATGATTGAAGCGTGGTTAAGTTCGTCGGAAATCAAAACATCTTCGGGCGAAGTCATAAGGCTTTGGCAAACCGCTACGTTAGAAGTAAAACCAGATTGTATAACAAGCGATGCTTCCGTCCCTTTAAATTCCGCCAGTTTTGTTTCCAATTCCTCGTGCAGGGAAGTGGTGCCGATGATGGTACGCACGGCAGCCGTGCCTATTCCAAACTGCTCGGTAGCTTTAATGGCGGCGGCTTTAACCTTGGGGTGATTTGCTAAGCAAAGATAGTTGTTGGAGGTTAAGTTTACAACTTTCCTCCCGTCTATCATTGCCACGGGGCCTTGCGCGCTTTGCAGTACGCGGGGCTGTATAAAGCGGTTTTCCTGCTTTAATGTTTTAATTTCGTCTTCCAAAAAACCTAATGTATTCATTTTTCTTTTACCTTAAATTACGGAACAAGTATAATTTTGCCGCATTCTTTTTTAGGTTCGCCGGCGACGGCAAAGGCCTTTTCAAAATCTTTCATTTTAAAGGTGTGTGTTATTACGGGGCGCGGGTCTATGGCTTTACTCTTTAACAAGCTTTCCATTTTGTACCAGCTTCTAAATATCTCTCTGCCAGCAATGCCCTGCATACGCACGGCTTTAAAAACAATTTGGTTGGCGTAGTCTATTGTAACGTCTTCTTTAGGCAGGCCGAAAGCCACAAATTTACCCGCAGGTTTAACGGCTTTTAAAGCGGTATTTATAGCGCCGTTATTGCCCGACATTTCTATAACTATATCAACGCCGCTGGCTTCCCCGCCCGCGTCGATAATTCTTTTAAGAGTATTGTCTTCTCTGGGGTCAAGGATAATATCCGCGCCCATTGTGTGCGCAAGTTTCTTTCTGTAGTCAGAAGTTTCAAGGCAAATAACGCGCGCCGCGCCGCAGGCTTTTGCTATCTGCGTGGCAAATAAACCTTGCGGTCCGCAGCCTGAAATTAAAACGGATTTACCTATAATATCTTCCGACAGCGTGGCAAAAACGGCATTGCCTAAAGGCTCCATTATGGAGCCTATATCTTTTAAAGAGTCGTCGGAATGCCTCCACGCGCAGCGCGCGGGAACGGCGGCGTATTCCGCAAAGCCGCCTTGTACGTCTATGCCTAAAATTTTTAAATTGGAGCAAACATGGCGCTGATCGTTCCTGCATTGATAGCACATGCCGCAGAAAATATGGGATTCAACAGAAACGAAATCCCCTTTATTAAAGCCTTTTGCTTTGTCGCCTATTTCCACTACTTCGCCGCAGAGTTCATGCCCGAAGATAAACGGTATGGGCATTCTTTTGGCTGACCAGGAAGAAAAATTGTATATCGGCAAGTCGCTGCCGCAGATTGAAGTTGCATGTATTTTGATAAGAAGTTCGTCGCTTTTGATTCTGGGTATATCGGTATCTATATACTCTGCCCCGGGGGCTGCTTTAGTCTTACAAATTGCTTTCATAAAAAAGTCTCCTTTTATCGGTACTGCCACTACTAAATTTTACATAATTTGGCTTGCTTATTTACCTTGGTTTAGCACGGGCGTTTTTAAAATAAACGGTATAGTAAAAAGTCCGGGTAAACTTACTGCCGCCACTATCCAATAAAACATCTTATAGCCTACCGCCACCTGCACCGCGCCGCTTAACATACCCGGTATCATCATACCAAGGGCCATAATGCCTGTTGCAATGGCGTAATGGGAGGTTTTGTATTCTCCCGCGCATATTCTCATAACAAAAACCGTAAAGGCCATAAAGCCCAAGCCGTAACCGAACTGCTCTAAAGCCAAAAGAACGGTGATTACGGGTAAGGTCGGGTGGGCATAGGCCATATAAAGATAAACTAAGTTGGGTATATTTAGGGCCAAGGCAAAGGGCCAAATGCACTTTTTAAACCCGTGTTTAGAAAGTAAAATACCGCCGTAAATATTGCCCAATATAACGGCTATCATACCCACAGTGCCTTTAACAATGCCGAATTGCTCTAAGCTAAGGCCCAATGCGCCTTCCTCAATCGGGCGGATAAAGAACGGCGTTGTAATTTTTTCTAAAGTAGCCTCGCCCACGCGGTAAAGCAGGATAAAGGCCAAAATTGCAAGTACGTTTTTTTGCGTAAAAAAGCTTTTAAAAGCGGCATTAAAGTTTTTAAGGGAACTTTCCTTTGCCTGCTCGCTGGGTTTATCGCCCTGCGGGCGCGGCAGCGCGAAAGAATGCCACAACCACATAAGCGCAAACAACAGGCCCGCCGCGCAAAATGCGGTTATCCAGCCCGTCTGTAAACTGCCGCTGCGCTTTTGTACGTAACCTGCCAGAACGGGCAGCATACCCGCGCCGGAAATCATTGCAAGCCTGTAAAATAAAGTTCTTATACCTACAAAAAAAGCCTGGTCTTTAGTATCAAGCGCAATCATATAAAAACCGTCTATGGCAATATCATGCGTGGCGGAAATTAAAGCCCCCGCAAAAAAGCCCGCCAGAGAGGCTATAAAAAAGCTGCTTAAGGAAAGCGAAAAAGCTACATACAAAAATACTCCGCTTAACAAAAGCTGCATACCTAAAATCCACTTTCTTTTGGTGGCATATCCGTCTACAAAAGGACTCCAGAACATTTTTAACACCCACGGCAGATAAAGCCAAGAAGTCCAAAAAGCAAAAACATCGTTTGATATACCCAGTGAAGAATAAAGCGCAACGGAAAGACTGTTTATTATTATATAAGGCAGACCTTCGGCAAAGTATACCGACGGCACATAGTGCCAAGGCGAAAGTTGTTTTTGCATTTAGTTGTTCTCCAGTTTTGCTGTTCCGTAAATTGATTTTAAGTCTATATTATGTTTCCATTCCGTTATGTCCGCGCCGCGCGGCATAATAATTTTTATATCGCCCGCAAACGAGCGCGCGGAGATATTAAGTTTTTTCCCTTCGGGCAAAGCGTCCCAGCGGGCAAGCAGAGAACCTTCCGAAGAATAAAAAACAAGGCTTTCGCTTATGCCTTGTATTTTGCTTTTACCGCTGGTATTTAAAATATCGGTGTTTTTAACTTTTAAACCTGTCGCGTAAATATTGCCGCTGGCGGTTTTAAGTTTTAAATCTTCGCTTTCAATATTTACAAGCGACATTCTGGCGGTTAAAGTTTCGGCGGAAAGGTTGCCCTTATAATTTGATATTTCTATTACGCCTTCCGCCGTGTAAAGTTTTGCGCTATTGGCCTTCGCGTCAAAAAAGCGAATATCACCAGTGTCGGAAGACGCGTAAATATTCCTGTCCGCGCCCAAGGCCAGCCTTATGCTGCAGGTGGTGCGCGGTATTCTTAATAGTTTTTTAAGGAAGGCATTTTGCTTTTTTGGCGTTATGGTTATTTCCGTTACCTGTTTGGCGGGTTTGTTGACGGTAACCTCGCACAATTTTTTTTGCCATTGTATGGAGGAGGTTTGAGCCTGCGCGGCAGAAATTACCGTAAGATTTTCCTTGGAAGTGGTTATAAAAATGTCGCCTTGCGCGGCGTCGCCGATTTCTTTACTTACGTCGGCGGCCGATAAATGCAGACTAAGGCAGAAAAGAGAGAATAAGGCTATGAATATTTTATTGTTCATATAAGCTTCCTATGGTAAATTGTGCCTTAAGACTATGCAGAAAGTATATATATTTAATATCATTTATATAAAGGAAAGACAAATAGGAGAGTGTTGATGAACTTAGTTTATTTTGTGCTTTTGGCGTTTTTTTGGGGAACTGCCTATGTAGGAGTTAAATATAATGTTGACGTGGTGGACCCTTATTTCTCCGCGTTTTTAAGAACATTTATAGGTTTTGTGTTCTTCGGCGTATGGTTTTTGATAAAGAAGAAAAGCGTTTTCCTGCCCAGAAAAGAAGCTTGGAGGCCATGGCTTGCAGGTTGGCTTATTATGGGTATGCCCTTTGTGTTCTTATACTGGGGCCAGCGTTTTATACCTGCGGGTACGGGCGGCATTTTTAACGGCACCGTTCCTTTGTGGGTATTTATTATTGCCGCGTTCACATTGAAAGGGGAAGACTCTTTTACCTGGCGCAAAGCTGCTGGCGTTCTTTTGGGCTTTGCCGGCTTAATGTGCGTATTTAGCCCCGCTGTGGTAAAGTTTAGCGCGGCTATGGATAAAACAGCGCTTTACGGCAGTATTTCGCTTTTGCTTATGGCTTTATGTTACGCTGCGGGCAATGTGCTTACAAAATACATATTAAGCAAAGAAATTTCTTTGGAACAAAATATCTTCCACCAGTATTTCTTCAGCACCGTATTTTTGGGTTTTGTATGCCTGCTTGCCGGCGCAAAATTGCCGGGGGCGGAAATCTTTCAGCCTAAAGTTTTTATCTCCATAATTTACGTAGGTATATTTTCTTCCGCAGTAGCTTTGTTGCTGCTCTTTAAGCTGCTTAAGTCTTGGGGCGCTTTAAAGGCCAGCGCGGTAACGTACTTTGTGCCTTTTGTTGCGGTAGGCTCCGATATGCTGCTTAACGGCCGCGTGCCAGATAAATTTGAAATTATCGGCCTGCTTATAATTGTGGTAAGTTTATTGCTTATCCAGTTTGAAAAGCCTAAATCAGCCATGCTTAAATAAAATTTAAACGAGCAAATAAAAAAGCCGCATACAGTTTTGTATGCGGCTTTTGCTTATTTTAAATTTGCTAAACGGCTGTTATTGCTATGCCGTTGTCATCGGCAAGTTCTATAACCTGCTCCATATCAAGCACAAGCGTTTTATCCGCTTCTATGGCAAGCGTTGCGGCCTTTGCTTCTATCATCGCCTTTATGGTGCCTTTTCCTATAACGGGCAAATCGTACCTTTGGTCCTGTTTTGTGCGCGCCACTTTTATTACGGTAAGCGGAGCGGCTTTAACTGCGGCGGAGGATGCGTAAATCTCTCCAGCGCGCTTTATGCAAAGGTCCGTGCCTTCCATACCTTCCAAAGCAACTACGGCTCTGTTTGCAACAACGCAGGTAAGGCCCACATCTAAATCAGCCAAAGTTTTTGCAACTTTAATGCCCAGTTTTATATTTTCTTCTTCTTCTTGCGATGGTTTTCTTTTGGTAAGTACGCCGCGGTGGGGAATAAAATCTTCCAAAAATAAAGAAGAGGGGGCAAACTCAATCCCCTCTTTCTTAAATTCACCTACGGTAGAGCCTAAAATGCTTTCGGCTCTCATATCTTTAACGGAGGCAAGCACTTTTGCCGCCCGTAAATCGGGCATAACGCTAAAGATATTTATATGCTTTACACGGCCCGCCATAACTACTTTTTTAACTTCATTTTGCTTAAAAAACTTTATTGCCGCGCCAAGCTGACCAAGTTTTAACACAGTACTCTTTGCGGCATAGGCAGCAAAATCTTCCAAAACGGCATTATCTTTGGCGCAGATTACAAAAACATCAAAACCCTTTTCCTTTGCTTTTTTGGCTATAAGTAAAGGGAATTTTCCTTCGCCCGCTATAATGCCTATTTTTTGGTTATTCATCTTCGTTATGGTTTGCGCCTCTCATGCGCGCAGCCGTAATGCCGCGTTTTGTAGCTTCGCAAAATTCCACAAGGTCAAGAACTTCCTTGCACGGATTTGCGGCTTTAATAATTTCTATTGATTCGCGCATGGTGTTTGTGGATAAAAATAACTGTTTGTAAGCGTCTTTAATGGCTTTAATGGTTTCCCTTGTAAAGCCGGCGCGGCGCAAACCTACGGTGTTTAAACCGACAAGCTTTGCCCTGCCGCCGACAGCTCTGCAAAAGGGCGGAATATCAAGCGGGATACCGCTTAAACCCGATACCATTGCATATTTGCCTATGCGCACAAACTGATGCGCCGCAACCATGGCGGAAAGTATTGCCCCGTCGTCTACAATAACGTGGCCCGCAATGGCGGCATTGTTTACCATAATTACATTGTTCCCAAGCTGGCAGTCGTGTGCCACGTGGGAGTTAGCCATAAACAGGCAGCTGTTGCCTATTTTGGTGGGTTTGTCTATAAAAGAAGAGCGGTGGATGGTTACGCATTCGCGCACCTTGTTATTGTTGCCCATTACCACCATGCTTTCAACGCCGTTATAGGATAAATCTTGCGGCTTAACGCCTATAAATGCGCTGGCTATAATTTCGTTGCCGCTGCCCATTGTTGTGTTTTCTATAACGCAGTAAGGCCCTATATTATTGTTATCGCCTATAGTTGTATTTTTACCTATTATGGTATATGGTCCTACCGAAACATTTTCTCCTATCTTTGCGCTTTCGTCTATTATTGCCGTGGGGTGTATTTTAGCGGGTAGCATAATTACTGTTGTTCTCCTAAAATAAAGTTAAGTTGGGCCTCTGTGCAAAGCCCGCTTTCCGTATACGCTTCCGCGTATATCTTGGTCAGTTTTCCTACTCTCAGTACTTCTATGGGAATTTTAAGCGTATCCCCAGGTTGTACTTGTTTCCTGAATTTAGCAAAGTCTACGCTAATCAGAAACCCTACCTTACCCTTGAACATAGGCCCCTGCATTATGGCAGCAGCTGCTGCTTGCGCCATAATTTCCAAAATAAGCACACCCGGCACAACGGGATGCGTCGGAAAGTGGCCCTTAAAAAAATCTTCCTTACCGGTAAACTTTCTTATGCCCAAAAGGTACTTGTCGTCTTCTATGACGCGCGTTTCATCAATCAGAAGGAAAGGCTCTCTATGCGGTATGTATTTTTGTATCTCTTCCTTCCCGAGAGTTTTACAGACCGCCGCCTTTAACAAAAACGATAATTTGCCCATCAACTTACCCCTTTAACAGAATTTTAGCAAACTCAACGTTGCTTTTATGTCCTCCGCCTGTACATGTTATATGCATAGGCCCTAAAGCCATGCCTGTCAGTTTAAGGTCGCCTATCATATCAAGTATTTTATGGCGGACCATCTCATTATCAAATCTTAACGGGACGGAAAACCCATCCTTCTTTATTACCACGCAATTATCTATATTGCCGCCTTTTGCAAGGCCGTGCGCGCGTAAAAATGCAATTTCTTCTTCAAAACCGAAGGTGCGGGCGGGTGCGACTTCTTTAAGATAACTGTCTTTACCCATTACAAAAGTATATTCCTGTCTGCTTACCAAAGGGTGGTCGCGCAGGAAAACGAAAGTAAAGGTAAGCGCGTCCGCAGGCACAGCCGTATAGGAGATATTGCCTTCCTTATATTCTATCTTTTTAGTAAGTTCCAGAACAGGGTAAACTTGCGGTAATTGCTCTAAACCCGCCTCCAGCATAGCTTTTGCGTATACTATGGAAGAACCGTCCATTATCGGCGGCTCGGGGCCGTCCATCTCAACAATCATATCGGTTATGGCAAGGCCGTGCGCCGCGCTTAAAACGTGTTCTACCGTATGCACTTCCGCAATGCCTGTTTTTAAATTTGTGCCGCGCAGGGTGGAAGATACATTGCCGACTTCCGCCTTAATGGGCTGCGCGCCCGCAATATCCGTCCTTACAAAAGAAATATAACCCTGCTGCGAAGGTTTAAAAGTCATAGAACATTTTTCGCCCGTATGTATGCCTACGCCGTGTAGTGTTGTCGCTTCCTTTAATGTTTGTCTGTTCATTGTCGTAAACCTTTAGAAAAATTTAAGTTTCTTTTTAAACGCTAAAAATTCTTTGTAAACTTCGGGCAATTTGCCCATAATGGCGGTTATGCGCATAAATTCGCCGTAAGGTCTTGCGGGCGAACCCATCACTTTTGCGCCCGGTTCAATGCTGCTCATAATGCCGGCTTGAGGCCCAAGCATTGCGCCGTCGCCTATTTTTATGTGGCCCGATACGCCAACCTGTCCCGCAATTACAACGCCGTTGCCGACTTCCGTAGAACCTGCAATACCTACTTGGGAAACTATCACGCTGGACACGCCTATTTTTACATTATGGCCTATTTGGACTAAATTATCAATCTTTGTATTTACGCCGATGATTGTGTGGTTTATTTTCGCGCGGTCTATGGTTGTGTTTGCGCCTATTTCAACATCATCGTTTATTATAACATTGCCTATCTGCGGTATTTTTTCGTGCTTGCCGTTGTGCAAAATATAACCAAACCCGTCGGAGCCTATTACCGCGCCGGGTTGCAAGATAACTCTGTTTTTAATTTCACATTCTTCGCGCACGGTTACATTGGGGTAGATTACGCAGTCTTTACCTACTTTAACATTGCGGCCTATGTAAACATTGGGGTAAATTATTGTGTTGTCGCCTATCACCGCGCCGTCTTCTATAGTGGCATTTGCGCCTATAAAAACATTATTGCCCGTTTTTGCCGTCGGGGCTACATAAGCTTTGGGGTGTATGCCTGCGGTAATATGTTTGTTTGTGGTATCTACCGCGCGCATTAAAAGGTTAAAAGACCATTCGGGATTTTGACTGTAAAGCACATTGCCTTTAAAGGGCAATTCTTTTTCTTTTGCCGCCGCTGGGACTATAAGCGCGGCTATATTTAAGTTCTCTGGCAAATTTATTTTGTCTAAGGAGGAAATATAAGATACAGCGCCTTCCTGCGGGGCGTCTAAGCCACAAATGCCAGTAGCTTTTGCATTGGCATCTCCGCTAAGTTCGCATTCGGTAAATTTTGCAATTTCCGCAAGTGTCAGGTTCATAGTATGTCTCCGTATTGTTCTTTATATTTTTTGTGATAGGACTTCATCCATTTTACAAATTCGGGCGTAATATTTAACGGCTTGCCGTAAATAATTTCCTGTTTATCAACCACAATGCCTATATTGCGCAAAGCGGCGTATTCTTTTATGCCTGTATAAATTTCTTTAAGAACGGCTTGTATAATTACGTCTTGGCGGGAGAGGATTTCTTCTTTAGAAAGTTCTTTAAAATTTAGCAGAAAGGTTTCTTTTTCCAGTATTTCTTTTTTTGTGTCTTTAAGATTGGCTTTAATTTCTTCTGTTTTTACGGGGGTATTGGCAGGACTGTCTATACGGGTGTCGCAGGAGTAAAAGAGGATAGTGTTAAGTACTGTTTTTAACTCATCTCCTCTGGGTCTGGGGTAAATATTATCCGCGTCGGTTTCTATATATTCCAAGTTTTCGTAGAAGGGTTTGTAGTATCCAAGCTGGCGGTATAGGCTTTCCTCTTTAAGTTTAAGTTCGCGCACTTTATCTTTAAGCTGGGCAAATTCTATTTGTTTTGTTTCAAGGTCCAGCTTTATATTTTTTCTGGCCTGTATCGTCCACGGGTTTTTGTTAAAGGCTTCTTCTATGTCTATGTAAACGGCAATAGTGCCTTGCGGCAGTTCTTCAATATCTTCTTTGCCGTCGGTCAAAAGTTGGAAGCCTTTGTTATCATTTTGCGGCATAACGGGCGTTGCAAGTTTCGCCTGCGGGTTTTGGTCGGGTATGGGGACAACTGCTGTAGTGTCATACTTTTCTTTTGGCGCGCTTTCCGTCTGGTCAAGCTTGGCGGCAATGGCGGGCGGCAGAACCTCCTGCCCTAAACAAAAAGCAGGAAGTAAAAGCATAAAAGCCGCAGAAATTAAAAAGTATTTTCCCATATAAATCCAGTAAAGCACTTTTTAGCCCGATAAGCAAAAAAGCGTTAAAAATATTTTTATAAACTTCGCTTAAGTTAAAACAAATTGGCCATTGAGAAGTAAATATAAGCTCTCTTATCGCCGTCTTTATGGTTAAGGCCGTAACCCCAGTCCAATCTTATGGGCAGGCTGGGCGTTACTATACGCAAGCCCATACCTACGCCCATCTTAAAGGCATCTTCTTCTTCGCCCGTTTTAAGTTTTATATCGCCAAAGTTCTTCCAAGAGTTGCCGATATCAAAGAAAGCCGCCAGCTGTGCTATTGTCCTTCTGCCTTCGCGCGCAAGGGGGAATTTTAATTCCGCATTGGCTACATAGTAAAGTTCGCCGCCGGTTTCAGGCCCTATCTGGCCCGTGCTTTCATAACCTCTCACGGTGTCCGCGCCGCCAAGGAAAATTCTTTCGTACGCGGGTACAACGTCTGTCCTGCCGTAAGGTTTAACAAGGCCCGCTCTGTTGCCTATCATAAGCACGATAGGATAGTCTTTGCCTATGTTTATTAAAGTTTTATTATAGCCCGATTTTAAGGACAGTTCGTAAATATCCAAATCGCCGAACATCGGTCCGCCAGATAAATCCAACCCTATTGAATTGCGGGAGCCTTCCGTCGCGTCCCAATAGCTGTCCCTTGTATCTCTGGCAAAACTTGCGCCCAGGGTGGACACATTTGTGGTGCCTTCAATAAGGCCCACTTCCGCGCCTTTGTATTGGTCGTCAATATCGTAAATTTCTATGTTCTTAAAGCTGTAAGAAAGGTTAAGGTTATAAATATCGTCGTTGAACCTGGGGCCTATGTAAATGCGTCCGCCTTTATCAAGTTCGGTATAAGCGGAACTGGTGGATTTGTAAGAGCGGTACCTTTTTGTATTAAACGCGTCCACGCCCAGCGTTATGGGTTTATCGCCAAGCCACGGGGTGGACCAGCCGATAGTGTAATCCAAAATCCTGCTGCCGAACATAGCGCGCAGGGACAAGCGTTGAGCCTTGCCAAACAGGTTTAAGTGGTTTATGGAAACATCGCCGTAAAGCCCGTCTAAAGAGGACATTGCTATACCCGCCGTAAACATACCGGGGCGGCCTTCCACAATGTTATAACCCACGTCAACTTTGCTTGTATCGT
>JAEXBW010000086.1 GCA_023393825.1 Elusimicrobiota bacterium
CCGCAATGGAATCAGGCATGCCCCCCACAGGCGGCATGGGCATCGGTATAGACAGAATTACAATGATGCTTACGGGACAGGATTCCATAAGGGAAATCATCTTGTTCCCCACGCTTAAAAATCTGGAGAAATCGGACAAATAAGCAAAAAGTTTTAAAAACAAAAAAAGAGCGTCGCCGAAAGGTAACGCTCTTTTTTATTTGCCGTAAAGCTGAATTATTTTAAAAAGTATAAAGCAATAATAACCGCGCCCAAAGCAAGGCGGTAGTAAACAAAAATATTAAAGTTATGGGTTTGGATATACTTCATAATAAATTTTATAACCAGCCAGCCGCCTATAAGCGCGGCTAAAAAACCGCAGATGAAAGGCGTATTAACTTCCGCCAAGGAAATATCTTTAAGCTTTAAAACAGCCGCGCCCGCTATGATTGGGATAGAAAGTAAAAAGGATACTCTTGCGCTCTCCCGCCTGCCAAAACCAAGCAAAAGCGCTGCGGTTATGGTAACGCCAGAGCGGGAAACCCCCGGCATAATTGCAAAGGCCTGCGCCACGCCTATTAAAAGTAAGGGAAGTAAATTAAAAGTTTCCGTAGCTTTCTGCCCAAGCTTTTCTTTTTTGGCGGCAAATTTATCCGCCACGTAAAGGAAAAGCGCAAAAAGCATAAGCATAAAAGCAATGGCAAGCGGACTGCGGAAAGCGTGTTCCGCCGCGTCTTCCAAAAGATAGCCAGTAACGGCGGCGGGTATGGTGGCAAGGCCTATAAACCAAAATAATTTGCCGTCGTTACTCTTTGGCGCGGTTAAACCTGCCTTGGTGATATTAAGCAAGTCTTTATAGAAATAGGCAATAACCGCAATTAAAGTGGCAAGGTGAAGCGCGACATCAAAACTGAGGCCCTGGTAAGGCTCCCCCGCAAAAAACGGAAATAAAGCCAAATGGGCCGAGCTGGAAATGGGCAAAAACTCCCCCAAAGCCTGAAGAAGACCCAAAAACACCGCTGTCGCTACTGTCATACAAACTCCTTACCGAAAATATTAACGGGGTTACCTGCTATAATAAAATTATATATCATTATAATATGAATTTATTTTCCGGCCGATACGCAGACCTTAAAGATACTTTTACCGACTTTATCAAAACGCTTAAGCAAAATCCGCTTGATAAGGTGCTTATCGTTTTGCCCTCGCAAAGGCTGGCGGCGGATTTAAAAAAGAATCTGGCGGAAAGTTTGGGCTGCGTAAGCGCGCTTTATTTTACGGATTTTACTCACCTTGCCGATAATATTAATTTGCACGGGCAGGGGCAGTATAAACCTTTGCAAAAAGCCTCCCCCCTGCAAAACTTTATAATAAAAAATATTTTGGAAGATTACGGACAAACCGCCAGCCGCGGCTACTGCGCCGCGCTTAAATCCGCCTTTTTGGACCTTTCTGGCGCATTGGCAACACCAGAAGACTTGCTTAACTTAGCGCAGGAGAGCGAAACTCTAAGCCAAGAGCAAAAGAAAGTCCTTACAACTTTATCCGTGTTCTACGAAAAATATTTAAAGCGCATACAAAACGACGCAACTTATACCTACGCGCAAATGTTTACGCACGCCGCGCAGGAGGCCGCGCAAAGCGCATATCTTAAACAATTTAAGCAGATAATTTTTTACGGCTCTTACGACTTTACGGGCTTGCAGCTGGAGCTTTTTAACGCCGTGCGGGAAAGCTGCCACGTTACGGTATTTTTCCCTTACGAGCCTAATCCCGCGTGCAACTTTGCCAAAAAAGCTTACGAAGGTTATATGCTGGGCAAAGCCGCGCAAAGCGTAAAGATACCCGCGCCGCAAACGCCCATAAATACCTTTTGCCAAAACATTTTTAAAGCCGACGGGCGGGAAGTTGCCGACGCGGATATAAAGATTATCAGCGTTTCGGGTACCGCGGCGGAAGTGCAAAGCGCGGCAAAAGAAATACTGCGGCTTAAAGAAGAGCAGGGTATAAATTTTGAGGACATTGCCCTTACCGCCCGCACGTTTGAGCCTTACCGCGGCGATATTTTAAATATACTTGAGCAAAACAGAATACCCGTCAACACAACTTTGGAAGTTCCTTTGCTGCAAGACCCTTTTGCGGCGTTTATCTTTAACCTGTTTAATTTGGAAAAGAATAACTTTTACAGGGACGATGTTTGCGCCGTTATCACCAGCCCGTACTTTAAAGAGAGGGAGGATATTTGGCCTTCTTTGGTAAAGGGTATCGGTGTGAGCGCGGGCTTTCAGCAATGGGCGGACCTGCTGCCTTTAGCAAAGGAGCAGGACGCGGCGGGCAGGCTGCAGACATTTTTAAATAAGATAAAAAACAACTTGGAGCAGCTTAATTCCGTCGGCAATTTTGAGCAATTATCTCAGCTTGCGGGTGATATTATTAACACTTATGCTGATACGCAGGAGGCGCAAAAATCAGCCGCGCCCGCCCTGCAAAGCATTCTTAAATTTTTAGAGCAACTGACTCAGTTTAAAACCGTGCGCCCGATGGCAAAACGCGGCGAGTTTTTGGAAGAATTTACAGCGCTTATAAAAGAAGCAACTTTAAATAAAGTATCGCCCGCACAGCGCGGCGTTAACGCGGCAGATATAATGGCCCTGCGCGGACAAACTTTTAAAGCCGTAATAATAATGGGCCTTAACGAAGGCCTTTTGCCCGCGCAACCCGCGCATGACCCAGTGCTTAAGGACGAATACAGAAGCCTTATGCAAACATTGGGTTATCCTTTACACAAACGGGCGGACAGATACGACGAAGAAAAATTGCTTTTTTACTTTGCCCTCTCCGCCGCGCGGCAGAGCGCAACATTTATTTACCAACGCTCGGGCGAGGACGGCAAACCTAAAATACCGTCGCTTTATCTTACTCAGGCTATGCGCGTTATGGGGCAGGATTTAAACAAAAATAATTCCTTTGTTTTAAGCCGCCGCCCTGCGGAAAGTTACGCGCAATGGCCCGCCGTTTACCTTAATAAAACAGAGGCGCAGCTTTTAACCTGCTTAAGTTCCGCAAAAGATAAGCCGCTGCTTTTGGCGCAAACGGAAGAAGACGCTAAGGAATTTGATTTACAAAATATAGCCGCCTCCGCCGCGTTAAACGCGCAGGCAAACCTTACGGGTTTTGACGGATTTATCGGCGCGGGAAGCAGCGTTGCGGCGGAACTTGAGGTAAGGGGAATATCGCCCAGCGATTTACAAAATTTATATAAATGCCCCGCAAGATATTTGTTTGACAAGATAACCTTGAAAGAAGAAGATATTCCTTTTGAGCGCGGCGCGCTTTCCCCCCTAAAAAAAGGAATACTTTACCATAAAATACTGGAAAACTTTTATAGCCACATTGCCAAAAATAATTTGTTTGATAAATTATTTGCACAGGGCGCAAAAGACATTTTAAAACAATTTACAGACGAGCATTTAAACAAACAGAATTATAAGCAATACGGTATGTACCCCGTAGTGTGGGATATGACCGCGCGGGAAATGGAAGAATTTTTAAGCAATCTTGTAGCTAAAGATTTAGAAAATATACAGCAAAGCGGGCTTTACCCCGCGCTGTTTGAGTTGCGCAGAGATGCGGAAGTTTCTTTTGAAGGGCAAAGCGTAAAATTGCGCGGCACTTTGGACAGAGTGGACATATCAAAAGACGGCAAAAGCTATGCCATTACCGACTATAAAACAAAGAAAGAAAGCGCAAGTATGGAAAAGGCGATATTTACAAAATCCGTTCTGCAACCGCCGCTTTATTTTGAAATGGCAAAGACTCTTCCCGAGCTTAAAGACGCCGCGCCGCAAAGTATGACGCTTTTGGGTATAGAAGCTGTTGGCAATGCCGCAAAAACTTTGCCCTACGACGAATATTTGGCCCTGCGCCCGCGCGTAAGCGCAATGCTGGCTTTTATATTAAGCCTGCTTAAGCAAGGTATTTTTATTATTAACCCGTGCGACGAAAGTTGCAAAAACTGCCGCTTTGAAAGCGCCTGCCGCAAGGCGCACACCGCCACGGCTAAACGTTGCAAAAACACTAAAGAAGCTAAGAAACTGAGAGAATATCATGCAGCCTAAAGACCAACAGGACAGACTGACAGCCGCCATACCCTCCGCCCACAATATTATTGTGGAGGCGGGCGCGGGCACGGGCAAAACAACCCTGCTTACCGACAGGCTGTGCTACCTTATTTTAGGCAAAGATATACCGATAGATAAAATTATCGCGCTTACTTTTACGGAAAAGGCCGCGGCGGAAATAAAGATACGCCTGCTTGCCAAAATGCAGCGTATCATCAGCGATTTGGATAAGACGGAAAACAGAGAACCGGCCGCCGATATACTTTTAAATACTTTCGGCAAAACAAAGGAAGATTTACAAAAGGCCGTGCAGTCCTCCTTTGAACTTGCAGAGCGCGCGCAGATAAGCACAATACACAGTTTTTGTTTGCAGATACTTCGTAAATATCCTTTAGAGGCGGGACTTGCGCCGCAATGCCAAGCCGACGACGGCGTATTTGTGCAAAGTATTTTTGATAAAAAGTGGGACGCGTTTTTGGAGGGCCAGCTTACCTTTGATTCCCCCGCGCAGGAAGTGTGGAAAGAATTACTTTCAACATTTACCTTAGATGAGCTTAAAAATTTTGCTTTCACTCTTTTAACGCCCGCTTTAAATAATTATCACCCTTTTGCCAATCTTGAAGAAATACAAAAATATTGCCTTGAGTGCGCAGACGAAGCGGAAAGGCTTTACAATCTTTACGCGCCCACCAAGAAGAGAGATATTGAAATAAGTTTAGAGCAAGCCGCGCTACGCCTTAAACAAAATGTTAACCTGCTAGGCACCAATATAAAAGAGCCTGCGCCTGAGGATATAAAGGAACCGTCCTCCTGCCCCAAAAACTGGCCGAAAGAAGATTTTGCCAAGGCAAAAGATTTAGTAGCTTTTGCCAATGATATTACGCCGCAAAAGCAGCTGCTTATAATGAAAGCATTTAATATTTTAAGCGGCCTAAAGCAGGAAGTGCACGAAGAGATTAGGAAAGAAAATATAATATCTTACGACGAGCTTATATACAAAACAAAAGAACTTTTAAAGAATGTCCCAGCAGTGCGTGAGGAACTTAAAAAAGAATATAAGAGCATACTTATAGACGAGTTTCAGGATACGGACCCTGCGCAGGGCGAGATACTTTTATTGTTGGCGGAAGCCAAAGGCAGTTGCGCGCCAACTTGGGATAAAGTTATTTTAGAGGCAGGTAAATTGTTTGTAGTGGGCGACCCTAAACAGTCTATATACCGCTTCCGCGGCGCGGATATTACCGCGTACGAAAAGTTTACTGACCAAATGGCTTTACAGGGTGCAAAAAAATGCTTTTTAAAGACAAACTTTAGAAGTTTACCAAACATAATAAACTTTGCAAACGCGTTTGGCGATAAAGCAATTAACGAGAAAAAGGGCATACAGCCAAAGTATATCCCAATAGAACCGGGCAGGACGGAAAGCGGCCCCAAAGTGCTTATAACCGCGGTGCAAAGCACGCAGGAAAGAACACCAATAGACCTTTACCGCCACAATCAGGCGCAGCAGATAGCGGCGTGGGTTAAAGATAATGCCTACAAAACCAAACTTGCCAACGGTAAACTGATGACATTTAAAGATATTGCCATACTGTTGCGCACTGGTACATCGCTTGATATTTACACCGACGCTCTAAAACGCTTTGACATAAAATTTACCGTAGAAGAAACCAAAAACTTTTATACCGCGCAGGAAGTTTTGGATTTAATTAATATCCTTAAACTTTTAAATGACCCTAAAGATAAAACCGCGCTTTTAGGCGTACTAAGAAGCCCGTTTGCGCTACTTACCGACGGGGAAATTTTAACGCTTTCCAAAAATAATCAATTTAATATTTTTGCCGCGCCGGCAAACCAGCGTGCCGCGCAGATATATAAAATGCTTAAAGAACTTTACTATAAAGCGGGTCGCCTGTGCGTGGAAGACCTTATTAACGAGATTATTTATAATACCGATTTTCTTGTTCTGCAAACGCTTGCGGCGCAAAAAGAGCAGACCATAGCAAATATATTTAAGTTTATATCCG
>JAEXBW010000101.1 GCA_023393825.1 Elusimicrobiota bacterium
GATTTAAAATTTCCAAATATTCAATGCCGCGTTCCTGCAGTTCCACGCCGCCCTGCATTTGCGATATTGTATTTTCCAGATATTTACGGGTGTAGCGGTAGTATTCGTCTTCCTCGTCATCGTCTTGCCTGTCGGGCAGCGGCATAAGCGGGCCGTCTTGGCGCATAAAGTCGTATTTTGCAGGTTCAAAAAGTTTAAATCTGCCCTCCTGCGCCATAGTTGAAATGGAAGATTTTTCCTCTTCCTGCGCGTCTGCGGCAGGGGTTTGCTGTTTTTGTTCTTGGGCTTGCGCGGGTATTGGGGCAGATTCTGCGCTGCCGCTTTGCGCGGGCGGTTCTGTTGCCGCCTGTTGCGGCATTTGCGGCGCGGAAGAAACGGGCATAGCACCCTGTTCCGACGGGGGAGGAGTGATAATTTCTTGCGGCGCGGGGGCAGCCTCAAGCGCAAACGCGCTTAAGTTTAAGCTGTTAAAAAGAATACAAAACGCGGCAAGAAGCCTAAATAGTTTTTTTGGCACAGACTCTCCTATTTTAATTCTATAAAAAATAAGAAGCAAACAAATAAAAAATTATCTGTTTGCTTCTCTTAAAGTTATTAAACGTAAGATTGTAAAGTTTTTATATTTTGAGTATTTTAAACTCCGCGTAAGCGATAATTGCAAAAAGTCCTACCGGCAGCCAACCCGCCAAAGCTGGGTTTATCATACCGCTTGCGCCTGCGGAAGACAACATTGAAACTATCCACCAAAAACTGAAGCCTATCGTTATAGCTGCAATAATATTAAGCAGCTTGCTGGAACGCTTTAGAGCTATGGCCAAAGGCATACCCAAAAGACACATTATTATTGTGGCAAAGGGCGCGGCTAATTTTGAATGCAGGTAAGTTTTCTCTTTAAATGTTGATAGTCCGCTGGCGTTTAAAAAGTTTATTCTTCTTATTAAATCGGGAATAGTAAGGTAAGACGCATTGGCTTTGCCGACGGCTATTTGGCGGGGAGGAATAGAAAAATCTGACTCTAATCTTTCAAAGGGAGTTTCCTTAACGCTGGCGTTGGAGCCGAAATTTCTTATAAAACCGTCTTCAAACACCCATGCGCCGCGCGAAGCGTCCCACACAAATCTGCGCGCGCTTATTTGAGATGTTATGGACCAGCTTTTGTCGTAAATATCTATAAACATACCTTCCATAATGCCGTCATCGGCGCGGACGGATTTGGCAAAAAGTATACGTTTATCGTCTAACCTTAAGGTAACGTCGTTCTGCACGTTAAAATACCATTCTTTTTTACCGCGTATTTTGCGCTGCAGGGTAAGTTCCGCCTTTTTGCTCATATCAGGCACCACAAACTCCTGCGCGGCAAAGCCGGCAACCGCAATAAAAGCTATGCAAAAAATAAGCGGTTTAAATATTTGCCTGACGGTGTACCCGCCCGCAAGGCACGCGGTCCACTCCCCGCTTGCTATCATATCGGAGATAACAAATAAAGCGCTTAGCAAACACGCCACGGGTAAAATTTGCAGCAGCCAAGATGGCATTGTTAAAAGACTGTATTTTAATACCAGGCGCAGGCTGGCGCCATAGCTGTTTATCCAGCGCATTTTTTCTACACTGTCGCCCAAAAATATGAGCGCGCCAAAAATGCACAGTATAAAAATGAAAGGACCCCAGAATTTATGGGCTATGTATTTGGAAAGTATTTTCATCAGTTAGAAAGCCTTTTGCGCCAAAGATAAAAACTGCTTATTGCCCCCACTATAACAGGCAGCAGCGGCGCGGTGTATGCAAGCCAGACAAAAGATGTCTTTTGCCCTATATTGCCGCCGACGGTAAGCAGCCCTAAGTATGAGAATATAAAAACTATACTAAATATCATCGCGCCCGCGCGGCCAGCCTTTTTATCGGTTACAAAAGCCACGGGGCAACTTAAAAAGAAAAATATTATCGGCGCGAGGGAAAGCGCAAGGCGCATCATCGGTTCGGGGCGGTATTCCACTAGCAATTTATGCGGTAAAGATTTATCCTGCAATGCCTGTATTATTTGCGGGGTGGTAAGTTCCGCCGATTTTATATTGCGTTGCTTTTCGGGCTTTTGCGTAAGCGGGATAAAGATGCTGTATCTGTCAAACTCCGCAGTTACTATTTTGCGCGTTTCTAAAGAATCAACACGCTGCATTTGCCCTTTATAAAGGTTAAGTTCTATGCCGCTTGCGCCTATGTGTATCTTGCCTTCCGCCGCATTTACTTTGGTGCTTAGCGCGGTTTTGTCGTTCTTTCTGGCAAGGTGGACCTGCGACAAAGTTTTTTGCTTTTTATTTACGCCTTCGGCAAACAAATCCCAGTCGCCTATATTAATAAAGGTTTTAGGCTCTATGTTAACTTTAGATATTTTGGAGGCTATATCTTCTTTCGCTTTTTCCACGCTGTGGCGGCCCGAAGGGCTTAAATATCCGCTTAAAAAAAACATAATGCCGCTGACGAGAACCGCGGTTATAAAGATGGGGCGGCTGATTTCCTTAAAAGAAAGGCCCGCAGCGCGAAGCGCCATAATTTCGCCCGTTTGGGACATATTGGTAAGCGTCATTAATATGGCAATTTGAAAGGCCATCGGTATACTTAAAACAAGAATATCGGGCAGCATATAAAGCATTGTGTGGAATACCCAAAACATATCCGCGCCGAAAGTCATTGCATAAGTGAATATTTTGGAAAACTGCCCCATAAAAA
>JAEXBW010000051.1 GCA_023393825.1 Elusimicrobiota bacterium
TAATCGCGCTTGTCAAAATAAGCGCCCGTCTGCCAGTCGGACCCTTCAAAATATTTGTAAGAGCCTTTCTCTTTGGCAAGTTCGTTGCTGGCCTGCACGGCAAAATAGTTTATATTTTCCATCACTTCGTTTACAAAATCCAAATGTTTCTGGCTCTCCCACTTTATGCTGCGCTTTGCAAGCATATGGTGGTAGCCGCTTATGCCAAGCCCGATAGAGCGGTATTTGCTGTTTGTAATCTGCGCGTACGGGACGGGGTAAAAGTTAAGGTCTATCACATTGTCCAAAGCGCGCACGACGGTGTGGATAATTTCTTTAAGTTCGGCAGAATCTTCCACCTTAATATTGCCCAGCACCAGCGAGGCTAAATTGCACACCACAAAATCGCCCGCCAAGGCTTCCGTAACAACAACTTCGCCTTCGGGTGTGTTTACCACTTTGGTGGGTTTTGCTTTAATTTCGCTCATATTTTGGGCGATTTCCGTGCAAAGGTTGGAGGAGTAAATAACGCCTTTATGCCCGTTGGGGTTGGCGGCGTTGACGGCATCGCGGAAGAAGGTAAACGGCGTGCCTGTTTCCGTAACGCTTTTTATTATAAGGCGTACTAAATCTTTAACTTTTATAAGGCGTTTTTCTATGCGAGGGTCTTCCACACAGTCTA
Source organism: Elusimicrobiota bacterium (assembly GCA_023393825.1). GTDB lineage: Bacteria > Elusimicrobiota > Elusimicrobia > Elusimicrobiales > Elusimicrobiaceae > Proelusimicrobium. Next base: position 662 of record JAEXBW010000051.1, read on the forward strand.
AATATTTCTGTTTCCAGTCGTCGCCAAAGCTGTCTTCCAAGGCATAACCCTTAACTTTAAGAATTTCATGCGGACACATAAGATACCAATCCGCATCTATATTTGTGTCCACAAGGTGCCAAAAATAATCGGGATAGCACACCCCGGGGAAGACGTCGTGCGCTTTAAGCCTGTCGTCGCCGTTATTGGTCCTAAGCTGCAAAAATTCGGGTAAATCTTTATGCCACGCGTCTAAGTAAACCGCAACGGAGCCTTGCCTTACGCCAAGTTGGTCCACGGCAACGGCGGTATCATTGGCAAGCTTTATCCAGCGGATAACGCCGCCCGCCACGCCCGCAAACCCGCGAATGTCGGACCCTGTGGCCCTAACCTTTCCAAAGTACATACCCATACCGCCGCCAAATTTGGAAACTTTGGCAAAGTTATCAATACTGCGGTAAATACCGTCTAAGGAATCAGGCACGGTGTCAATAAAGCAGGACGATAACTGATGGTACGGCTTTCTGGCGTTGGACATTGTGGGGGTGGCAAGCGTAACCTGCAATTTGCTGATGATATTATAAATTTTCTCCGCCCACAGCAGTTTATTTTGGCCTTCGGGCATGGCAAGGTGCATGGCGATTGCCATAAACATTTCCTGCGGTTTTTCCAACACAATTCCCTCGCCCGTGCGAATAAGATAGCGTTTTATAACAAGGTCTAATGCGCTGTAAGTAAAAAGATTGTCGCGCGTAAAATCCATTTTATGCTCAAGGGCGTAAACATCTTGCTCGGTATAGTTTTGCAAGATATATTTGCCCAAAAGATTTTGACTTTCAAGATATTTAAGTTTTTGGTAAAAACCGTTTATTTTAAGACGGGCGGCGTGGCTGTCAATCTTGGCATTATTTACGGCGTTTAGCAGGCGGGCAGCAATAAACTCCCACTTGGGCGCGTCTTTAGAGGTTAACTCCACCGCGGCCTTAATTAAATGTTTTTCCTGCTCAACTTGCGGCAGGTCTATGGCGGTAAAAGCTAAGAATTTTTGGAATAAAAGGTCCAGCGTGTATTGCGGCTGGGTAAAATCTTCCTTAACGCCTTCAAGCACTTCCAAAATTGCGGGGGATTTTATGTATTTTGCAAATTCTTCCAGCTGTTTACGGGCGGCCTCGTGCTGGGCGCGGTATTTAATGTAGTTTTTGGCAACGTCGTAATGGCCCGCGCTCATAAGGTGGCGTTCCACAATATCCTGTATTTCTTCTACGGAAATCTGTTCTTTTGTGGTAATTTCTGCGGTAACTTCGGCCAGTATTTTTTGTATTTGGGCGGTAAAATCCTGCTCGCTTACGCTTTTGAAAGCTAATGTAATGGCATTTTCTATTCTATGGGGGTTAAAAGCGGTAATTTGTCCATCTCTCTTGATTATTTTCATACAAAGCACCTCTGGCCTTAACAGGCATTTATAACCCCGCGCAAAAGGGGGGTTTAAATAGTTTACAAAAAATTTACGGCAGGTACATTTTACGAGGAAAAATGACAAAACCCACCCCGTCCGCCTAACTTTTTGCCGTCTAAGGTTTTGCAGTTTCTTGCCGTCCGCCAAAATTGCCTGATTTAACTAATGCCGTCCGCCGCAGAACAAATTCGTAGGCAGCACGCGTGGATTTTCAGATTTTGAGTAAATTTTGATTTTATTCTAAGCGCGAAGTATAAAAAGTACGGGAGCGGAGCGACTCTCGATACTTTAGCGAAGAAAAAATTAAAATTTGCCACAATATGGAAATTTGCTAGCCTTAAATAACGATACAGAACAAAACGCCGTTAATTGACAAAATGGTCTATTTTTAATATAGTAAATATGTTGGGTCTGCCGTCCTAAAACATCATGCAAAGCCTTTTGCCTGATGCTTTTTTAAAGGCAACCCGATGATAATAACAGACAACACCAAAAACCCCGCAGTAAACAAATCCATAAACTTAAAAGATTTAGCCCAATACTCCAACGGCAGGACGGACTGCGCCCAAGTAATCGCCAGCGGCACAATAAGCGCGGGCAGCGTAAAGCTTACCGTAAGCCAGGATAATGCAACATTTTACCCGCTTAACGACGAATACGGCGCGCAAATCACCCTTACCGCAGGCGTACCCGTTTACCTTAAATTCGCCAATCTTTATATTAAGTGCGACCTTAGCGGCGTAACCTCCGCCGACTTGAAAGTTTATATCCAATAAGGGGGAAGCTAATGCTTAAACCTTTTCTAAGAGATTTTAATAAAAGTTTTCTGCTTGATTTTGGCGGAGATTTAGGCGGCCGCAGATTTTTAAAACCTACGGATTGGCCCGATATAAAAACAAGCACAAAGTGTATTGCTATGCTTGTTGCAAACGTTGGCGGCGCGTATCCCAAAATAGGTTTTATTGTTAACGCGGTCGGCGGATATAGTGTGTACATTGATGGCGTTAAACTGGGGGATTATGCAAGCGGCGCGCAGTGTAGTATTGACTGGACAGCATACTCTGCTACGCCCGGCTATGCAATAACTTATCCCGCTACAGCAACAGCGCATATTGTGGAAATTGAAACGGTAACGGCGGGTTGTACCGTGACAAAATTTACCTTGCAGCGCGTTGCGGCAAGCGGATATGAAAGCCAAGGTTTATTATGGGCGCATTTTAATGTGGATAATCCCATAGACCTTTACCACGCTTTCTTTTGGTATAACCAATACACCTGCCCGCTGATAGAAGCTATAACCGCCAAAAACAATACGCTTTACCCTTTGGGGTTAAGCGCGTCTTTCAGTTCCGCGGCGGATTATCCGTCCTTCAAATATCTGCCTGTACTGGATATGCAAAACGCGGCCGTTGCCACAGCGCTGGTTGTTATGCAAGTCGGCTCTGTGCGGGAAGTTGTGGTTAAAAATATAACCACGGCAATAACGTCCCTGCAAGGTATGTTTCAGTATAATACCGCCCTTAAATCAGCAAGATTTATTAATTGCAATTTTAGCGCGGTAACAAACTGGTCCGCCCTGCACAGGGATAACCGCGCCCTTGTTGTATTGCCCGCGCAATACAGCTACGCGGCCGCAACGGATATGACGGATTTTATTACCAATGCCACCGCTTTAAACGATACCGCGCTTGATGTTTCCGCCGCAACAGGCCTTACAAAGATAGGTTGCTACGGCACGGCCGCATATCCTATGCGCGGGTTTAAAAGGCTTAAGGTTTCCGCCTCCGCGCCGTTTAGCGGGGCCGCGCCGCAGATAAACGTTGGATATACGGGTATGGACAGGGCCGCTTTGGTGGCTTTGTTTAACAGTTTGCCTACTGTAAGCGGCGGGCAGGTTTGCATTATAACGGGCGCAAGCGGTGCCGCCGCCCTTAACTCTGCCGATATACAAATTGCCACAAACAAAGGCTGGACGATAACCGCCTAGGAGAATCTTATGTACTTTAAATTATTTGAAGCTGAAGACGGGGAATATACAAACGCGCAAGGCAAAACCTGCACGCTTATATCCTGCTCCGCTGCTTATACTCCCGATGGGCTAAACGAAGGTTGGCTCTATTACCCTTCGCTAAAAGCTGCCTTAAAAGCTTTTGCCATAAAGTTAAACCCTGCGGCACAATAACCCGCCGACAACCGCTAAAAACAACAAGCCCCCGCTTATTAACGGGGGCTTGCTGCGTATAACAAAGATAAAACTTATAAACCCAAACTTTCTATGGTTTTTAAATCTTTCTCAAAGCGGACAAAAGATTCTTTGGCATTAGCCACGGTCCACGCAAGCGGGGTATGCGCGCCGACTATAAAACCAAAAGAATTTTGCCCTTTAGTGGCTATCGTTACCGCTTCAAAAGCTTCGGGGAAGGTCCATTTTTGGCCTTCAAAACCGTTTGCGGTAATATAATCCTGCGCGGGGGTTATGCCCGCAAGCGTGTAGATTATATACTTATTTTCCGTTTCCCAAATTCTCTTTATAAGGCCCTTCATTTCCTCGTCATTGGGGTTTTGCTTGTAATAGGCGGCAGCTTCCTCTAACATTCTGGAGCAGGCAATCGCGCCCATCGGCACGGGCAGCAGCCATTGCGCTTCGTACCCTTCAAGCAAGAGGGAATTTCTGAGTTCGTAATAACCCTCCTCGCTGGTATCGGCGGAGCCAAAACGTATGTCGGAAGCGTTGGGCAGCATAACCTTACCGTAATTTGATATGGCGGACATAAAGTTGAAGTTGGTAGATAAATAACTGTCGCCGGGGTATCTTTGCATAGCAAACTGTTTTAGCAATTTAGCGGCGGTTAAGTCCAAAAGGTTAAGCCTCTTTTTAATATCTTCCTTCGGGTTATCGTCCAGCTTGGCATAAGCCGCCGTGAATACGGAGGAAGCATCTCTTTCCCTTAAGGCGTTTTCCGCAGGGTAATAACTTCTTACCGCAGTCCAGCCCTTGGCAATAAGATTATCTATATATTCTTTACTTACTTCCGTGCCAAAAACAGTTTTTAAATGCGCGTTTAAGGCAGCTCTTACTTGCTGAATATCTTTATTGTTATTGTATTTTTCGTTAAACAAAAGGTCGGAAAGCGCTTCGTAACCTCTGGTTATGGCGGTGGCGTCCCACATAGATTTTTCAAAGGGGACTTCTTCCCAATTACCGTTTTGTTTGGTTTTGCCGTCGTAAAATTTAATCACGTCAAAATATTTGGCAAGGTAAGCTATGGACTGCAAAACATCATCAAACTTAGCTTCTTTAATATCAGCCGAGGGGAAACCGTAGGCTTGTTTGTAATACACGCCGTCGGCAATAGCCTGGCTGAAACGCCACAGGGCCATACCGTGCGATTCCAGTCTGCGTCTGTTAAAGTTTGCGTCAATCTCCAAACTGTCGCCTTGGAAAAGGTGTGCTATCCCGTCCAGCTTGCCGCCATTATGGTAAACGGAAGGGTCTTTTGAAATCTTTTCAAACATATCTTTTTGTGTAAGGTATATCTTGGCTAAAGTGTAATAAGCCTTAGAAGATACTTCAGGCTTAACGTATTTAAGCAGATTGTTTGTAACCCACAAGGTATCGCTGTACCATATCATAGAACCCATAAAAACATTGGCTTCCGCGTCCACGCCCGATGTTTTTACAAGCCCGTCCTTTGTAACCGATACCTTAAATGTATCTTTAGCGTTAAGCTTGTTGTATATTTTTTCAAAACCTTTTTTGCTTAGTATTCCGCGCCTGTCTATATTCTGCGCCAATACATCGGCAACCATATCATTGTGGGCAAAAACATAGCCGTCTTTATACATAACTGCCTTTATATGTTTTTGGTATTTTGTGCCTTCGGCTATGGTTTTAAAACCTTTCTTCATTAAATCTTTATATTCGGCAGAGCCGTCCTTAACTATAGCGGCAGCGTAGGCCTGCGCGTCCTGCTCGGTGTAGTTAAAAACATTAATTAATACATTTTTTATATTCTTCTCGTCAAAATCTTTATACGCCTTGGTAAGATACGAAACCTTACTCTTATCCGTCTGTTTCGTTTCAAGGTAATTATAAACTTTATTACCTTTAAAAGCGCTAAGCACAAGAAAAGAAGCCAGCGCGATAACTGCTATCTTTATATTTCTTCTAAGCATTACAAAACCTCCGTTTGATATTTTTGCCGTACAAGTTGTCCCTTTTGGGAATTATATAAAAAACAATACGCTTTTAAGCGGATTTTGGAAGATAACCGTCTAATGCCAACGCCCCAAAAGCGGGCCGCGGCGGACAATAACATAATAAAGGGAAGAGGGGGAAGGCTTTGAAAGGTTTATTAAATCTTATTTTCTTTTATTTTTTGGCCCAGCGCGTTTACGCCGTGTTTTATAAGCAGGGCAATACGCTCAAAGCCGCGGCCCGTCTGCGCAATAGGATCGGGCATATCGGCGGGGGTGGCAAGGGTATAATCCAAAAATAAATGTATTTTACTTATGTGTTGCGGGTATTTATCGTGCAGAACATCAACTTGCGGTGCCGTCATTGCAAGCACTAAAGAACTGCTGTCTATGTCTTCTTTACCAACCAGCGCGGGGGTATGCGGGCCGCTTATAATACCGTTTGCCGCCAAAAAATCTTTTATCTTCTGCGGCACGATAAAATAAGACTGCGCCATAATTCCGCGGGATATAACCTCTACATCTTTAATCCCGTTTTTAAGGCAGTAGTCTTTAAGCAGTTCCTGCGCCAAATAGCTGCGGCATACATTAGCCGTGCAGATAAAACATATTTTCATCATATACAAATATACTAAATTTTATAGAATTAATATGTATGCACTTGGTATATTCCGCCGTAATATGGCTTTTAATTTTCTTTCTGCCGCTAAGCTTTGGCGCGGTGCAGCCTTGGGCGCAGCTTATTCTTGTGTGCTGCTCTTGTTTACTTATGCTTTTATTACCGTTTAAAAACCGCAGCCTTGCCATTACAAAACCCGCAAAACCTATATACTTTATTATCGCCTTTCTCTTTTTGCTGGCGGCGGCGCAAAGCCTTAATATAAAAACAATATTCACCGCGCCTTTTTGGATACCTTTTACAATCTCTCCCTTAGATACTTTGGACTTTGCGGGCTATATCCTTACTTTAGGCGGTTTTTTTATAATAGCTTCGCAAACATATCAAAGGCATTCTTCCGTCAAGCGGCTGTGCTTTGTTATAAGCATAAGCGGGCTGTTAACGGCATTGATAGGGTTTTCCTCGGGTAAGGGGGAATATATAAACTTCTTTACGGGCATAGGATATGTAAAGGAAACCTTTGGCCCATACTTAAACCGCAATCACGCGGCGGTCTTTTTAAATTTATGCTTCTTTGCATCTCTGGCGTGGGTGGTGCCGTTTATAATAAAACAGCAAAAAGAAGGTTTTTATATTCGCAAATCGGAGTTAATAATAAAATGCCTTCCGCCCGTTCTCTTAAGCGTTTTTATTGCGGGTGGGGTAATTTTCTCCCGCTCTAGGGGCGGTATTTTGGCCCTAGCCTGCGGAATATTTTTTTATATTGCGCTGCTGCTTTTGTTCAACTTCAAACATATTAGAACTAAAGTAATATCTCTTTCTCTTCTGGCGGCGCTGTTTGTGGGTATGGGTTTTTTAATAGTACATAATGCGGAAAATATAAATAAATTTTCCCGCAGGGACGGCGAGAACTGGGGATATTCCGTAGAAACGCGCAAAAATCTGTATAACGCAGGTTACTATATGCTTATGGACTATAAAACCTTCGGTATCGGTTTTAATGCCTTTTCAGCGGGTATATATACCTATCTTGATAAGCCCATAAACGCTTATGTGGAGCATCTTCATAACGACTGGCTGGAACTTGCCGCAGGCGGCGGATTGCTTTGCGTGGCGGCTTTATTATCGGGCATTTTGTGGTTTATGTTTGCGGCTTATAAGCGGCTTAGAAAACTGCCTAAAGATAAATTTTTAACCTTCTGCGCCGTTCTAAGCGCCGTATTCAGCATGGCTTTGGCCTCTTTCTTTGACTTTCATCTTTTTATACCGTCAAACGCGATACTGTTTTTTATAATGCTGGGCCTTGCGGCTTCGCCCACTTTCTCTAAGGATAAACTTAGAGAGATAAAAATAACGCCCGTGTTTTCTATCGCTTTTACGCTTTTATTTTTACCCTTCGTTTTATTAAGTTTTAATAAGGCGCACGCGTGGCGGCTTACTTCTTTTGCCAAAGTCGCAACGGGCAAAAACAAAATAGTATTATTTGAAAAGGCCTTAAAAAAATATCCTCACCCGCGCAATGCCCTGCGCCTTGCAATAGCGCAATATAATATTTCCAACGACAGGGATTTACCGTTAGAGGAAAGAAAATACTTCCGCCTGCAGGCCCGCAACCTTAGCGCGGATTATTTGCAACATTATCCTTTGTATAAGGAAATTCTTAACATTCATAACAAAAGCATATAGTTAAATTTTGTAAAATATCACTATGAGAAATTATTTGCAATATACAGCAGTTATAATTGTTTTTATTGTTTGTTGCGGCTGCACTGCGGCGCAGCAACAATCTTCCGCCGCGTACGGCGCGCCAAAGACGGAAGATATAAATAATCAGGTTTTGGACCAGCTGCGCAAAGTGCGCCTGTCCGACGATTATCTTTTGCAACCCGGCGACCTGATTGAAGTTAAAGTTTTTATGGAAAACGGTATGGATAGAACCGTCCGCATAAGCGGGCAGGGTTTTATCACTTTTCCTATGGTGGGGAATATAAAAATATCTGACCATTCCGTTTCCTCGGCGGAGGCGGCTATTTCTCAAGGTTTAAAAAAATATTTGCTTAACCCGCAAGTTTCTATGCTTATAAAGGAATACGGCAATAAAACCGTATATGTTTTGGGGCAGGTAACAAAACCTTCCGCCATACAACTGCCGCCCGAACGTCCCTTAACAGTGTTGGAGGCTATCTCCTCCGTGGGCGGATTTACGGAAATTGCCGCGCAGTCCAAAGTCCGTGTTTTAAGAGAAACCGACGGAAAACATCAAAATATAGATATTGACGTTTCCCAAATAACAAAAATGGGCGATAAATCTTTGGACATAGCTCTTAAACCGGGCGATGTCGTATTTGTCCCGCAAAGTTTATTTTAAGGATATAAAATGAATACCAAAGAACAACAGGATATAGATTTAGCCTATTATTTTAACATTATACTTAAGCGTTTTTGGCTTATTGTAACAATGGCGTTTATCGGCGTTATAACGGCAGTATTGATAAATACTTTTATGCGCCCGCTTTATAATTCCTCCGTATTGTTGATGATTGACAGGGAGGATTCTGGCAACTTAAACCCCGTAACGCAAATAACCTCTTGGTCTAACGACGAAGATTATTACAGAACGCAGTATTCCCTTTTGGAAAGCCGTTCTATATTGGAAAAAGTATACAATACCCTAAACCTTGGCGATGTATACCAATTTGCCGCGCCCGACGGCTTAAAAAAGCTGGAAAAGGCTATCTCAATCTCGCCCGAACCAAGAAGCAGACTTGTAAAAATACAGCTTTTTACTTACGACCCGCAATTAAGCGCAAAAATAGCCAACACGCTTTCCACCACCTTTGTGCAATATAATCTTACCTCCCGCGTTACAATGGCGGAGGAGGTTATAAAAGCTTTGGAAAGCACTCAAAAAAGCGCGCAGGAGCAGGAATTATTAAACTCCATGCCGCAGGTTGTTAACAGCGACTTTATTAAAAACCTTAAGCAGCAGGAAGCCGCACTTAAAGGCCAGTATGCAAGCCTTTCAAGTAAATATACGCAGAATCACCCTGATGTAATTTCCCTGCACAATCAGTTAAACGCAATAAGGGAAACCATTGATAAAGAAACCAACCGCATAGTGCAAAGCATAAAAATAGATTTATCGGGCCAGTTTTCCGCCAATAACATAAGGATTATAGATAAAGCGGTCCCCGCAATGCTGCCCGCCCGCCCGCGCAAGGCTTTAAACATAATAATAGGTTTTATAGCAGGTATGCTTATAGCAGTGCTTATATCGCTTATTCAAGAATTTATTGACCAGACGGTAAAAACATCGGAAGATATAGAATCAAAATTAAAACTTCCGTTTTTGGGTTTTGTGCCGCAGGAATCACTTAAATCTGGTCAGGTTGAATATGAGCAGATGCTTAAGAAAGGCAATTTCCTTCTGCCGGAAAATATCCGCAATATCCGCACAATGCTCGGCTTTGCAATGGCGGACGATAAGGCCTTCCTTATTACCAGTTCCATACAGGGGGAGGGAAAGAGTAATCTTTCTTCTAACCTTGCCGTGGCCATAGCCCAAACGGGCAAGAGAGTTTTATTGATAGACGGGGACTTGCGCCGCCCCAGACTACATAAAGTCTTCCGCCTTTCAACGGAAAAAGGCTTAAGCAACCTTTGGAACGGTTCGGGGGAAAAAGAAGCCTATGCTTTTAACGTACAAAAAACCGATGTCCCCAATCTTTCCGTCCTAACATCAGGCGTGCGCCCGCCAAACCCCGCAGAGCTTTTAAATACGCCAAAGCTTAAGGATTTAGTGCATTGGGCCAAAGAAAACTATGATATTGTCGCCGTTGACTGCCCCGCCATTCTGCCCGTTTCCGACACGCTTTTATGGGGCAAGCATATAGACAGAGCCTTATTTGTAATAAGCTATGGCAAGACAAATGTTAAATCTGCCCTGTTGGCAATAGATAAACTTACCAAAGCAGGCATTAACATTTTAGGTGCGGCCATAGGCCACTATAACCTTGAAGGTTACGGCAAGTACGGCTACTATAAACACTACAGTTATTACACGCAGGATAAAAACTCTTAATTAACTTTAGGCAAAAAAACAAAGGCCTGTCTTTATAAGACGGGCCTTTTTTCTCTTCTCTCAAAAATATAATTGTTTAATACTTTAAATAGCCGCGCAGGAGTTTCTGCAGTCTGCAAAATATCTTCTTCATATTTTTATAGTCGGATAGAAGATTAAGTGCAATCACCCAAACGCTTACAAGTAAAGTTAAAACAGTGCCGCACATAATCCATTGATAGAAATTAGCGCATTCTATTTTAAATTTAAAAAATATAAAAACCGCTATAGAGAAATTGAACAAAACAAGGAGCATTCTTTTAAGGCTTCTTTTATAGCTTAGTTTTGTTATATTGCGCGGCACAAAGAATGTAAAGAACGCCGTTCTGTATATATTAGAAGCTATAAAGGCAATCACTATGCCCTCCAGCCCCCAAACTGGGGCCAAAACCGCGCCCGCGCCAAAAGCCAATAAAGCGTGCATAGAGCTTGCAAAACGCGTCTGCCTATACATTCCCGCCGATATAACCATCATACTTTGCGGCGTTTTTATATTGTACATAAGCCCGTTTAAAACAAACAAAAAGCCGAGAATAGGCACTATATAATTTATATCGCTTACCGCGCCTATATAAAGTTTAATAAAGGGGATTATCATAAGCAAAGCCACGCTGTATACAATGGTTATACCTATATAGTAAACCTGCTCAAACTCCTGATACGCATTCTGCAATATTTTGCGCTGCCCTTTTACCAATACCTGCCCGAAGGAAGCCGCCAAGCCCGATATAAAAACCGCAAATAACCCGTTTATGCCGCCTATAACCATATTGTATATACTGTAAACGCTGACCTGCGCCAAAGACGTAAAAATAGTAGCCAGTATAATAGGGCCGGAGGTTTGTACGCCTACTAAAATTTCCAAATACAAAACATTCCAGCGGTCTTTTATTGCGGTATTGTCGGGCGCGGCATTGTAATCTAAATAAGGATATTTCTTTTTGGTATAAGCCCATAAAATTAAAGAACGCAAAATAACGGAACACACCAAAGCCGCCTGCATAGCCGCTATATTAAAACGAAAAGCCGCAAATACCGCAACAATAATTATATTTGCGCTGAACATTACCATTTGCCCGAAGGAAATTACATAGCTGCGCTGGTCCGCCGTAAGCAGAACCCTGTATTTTGAAAGAGTAAAAAAATCCATCGCGCCCGCCGAGCCTATACAAAGCACGGTTAAGCAAATTTGCCAATACGCCAACCCGGGGACGGAAACAACCAAAGGGTACCCCAAGGCCAAAAACAATACCATTGCGGCAAAGATATATCCCGATTGAATATAAAAATTCTTTGCGGCGCATACTATGGAGCTTATTTTTGTTTCATTTCTCTCGCTAAGCGGTTTGTAAAGGGAATAAATTGCCGCGCCAGAAATACCCGCCTCCACCAAGTTAAAGTAGGTTATAAACTGCGTGGCGGAAGCTATAAAGCCGTTAATTTCCGACCCGTAGGCCTTAATTATAAGCCTTGGCACAATAAAGCCGTAAAGCAGCGTAAACATAAGTTGTACGCCTTTTGCGGCCGAGTTATTTACAAATAGTTTTGTTCTGCTCATATATTATTTTAAAATATCCGTAATAAGCCGGGCTGATTTCTGCGTTTGCTCCGCAATGGCGGCATTGGCCGCGCTAAAATCAACATTGCCCGTATTGTTAAGGGAATTTTCGTCTATAATTCTGCTTTCCAGTTTTGCCGTTTTAAGCAAATGGTTTAATCTGGAATTAAGACTGCCTAAACTGCGCAGCATTCCCACAAAAAATCTTTTATTAAATTTAATTGCAAAAGCCGCCCCGTGAAAGGAGTTTGTAACAATATAATCCGCCGCCATAAAATAACCCAAATATTCCTGCGGCGCGGCTATAACGCTTTTATCTTTAACGCCGTGTAGGGGATTAAAGAAAAGGTATATTATTTTAAGCCCCGTCTTTTGCGATAATTGTTTGGCAAAATCCATAATGCTTTTTTCTTTTTCCATCACATAAACCAAAATATAATTTTTTTCTTTGGGCATAATGGCAATATCCGCCCATTCTTCTTTGGTTAAAAGGAAAACAGGGTCAAGCACGGTAGGCGCCTCTTTACCCGTAAGTTTTTTAAGGAGGTCCTGCCCTTCTTTTTCCCTTAAAAGCAAATTATCAAAGTCCGTTAAAAGGGGGGTATAAAGCGCCTCTTCCTGTTTGGTTAATTCCGTCAATCCGAAGCTTGCCGCGTAAGAAGCTTTTTTTGCGGGAGAATCAACAAAATCCAAAAAATAAGAGGTGTCATAATTTGTAAGCCGCCCGTTAAAAACCTGATCGCTGCCCGTAATAAACATATCATAGCTTCCGTTAAGGTTTTTAAGTTCGGCGCGGGTTACGGGCGCGGTTGTTTTTAAAAACTTAAGTCTGAAACCGTCAAAATTCCTGCGTCTTAAAAACACAACGGGAATTAAAAGCAAACTTTTAATAATATTTTTTAAAGCATTACCTTTCCTTAACGGAAAATAGCCGTAAAGATTCTCTATAAAAGGGCAGAGATAATTAATAATATCAACCTTAAACCCGTTCTTGTTTAAAAAGTTTTGCAAGGCATAGGCCTGCAATACCGCGCCAAAGTTATTTGCCCTGTGTACCGTTAAAACAGCCGCCTTCTTGCTCATCCGTATCTCCGTTATACAATATTCCAAATCTGCTCTTTGGGATTATCCTTTTTAAAATTAACGCAAAGCACCAAAAAGGTAAAAACAGACCAAAAACTTAAAGATGTATTCTGCTCAATAATAAAAGAAGTAAACATAAGCGCCGCGAACAATGCCATTACCGTCAGCATATCTCTTGAAAAGGAATTTTTAAAAATCTTCCAGCAAATGCCTAAAAAGCATAACGTTCCCGCAAGGCCGAAGCGTAAAAGAAAACTTAAAAAACTGTTATGCGCCACATTGCCTATATTAAGCAGAAACTTTGTGTTTACCAACCCGTAACCGAAGATGGGCCTTTCCAGCCAAACATTTAATGCCACATTCCAAAGCCAAAGCCTTTTTTGATTACTGCCGTCGTTATACGAGGCCACAAACAAACGTTCATAAATATTTTGCGGCAGAAAGCTGACGGCAAAAAACACAAGCAAACCCGCCGCAATAGCGGAGGGCAAAATATAAACAGGCTTTCTTATCAAAATTATAAAACCCGCAATAGCAAAAGCCACCATAGCGGCGCGGGAACCCGTTAAAAATACGGCAAGCAGTATAACAAACAGCAGCGGCGCATAAAAAAACCTGCTTTGCCCGACGGTGGGGAATAGAAATCTCTTTACCGCAATTATGCAGGGGGACACCAAAAAAGCTGAAAGGTAATTAGGGTCCACGGGATAACCCTCTTTAATCTGAATGGAAATACGCCCCGCGCCGTAATCATAACGCATAAAAACAACCAATAGCGATATAAGCAAGCCCGAAAATAAAAAAGAATCCGCAATAAGTTTAAGTTCTTCTTTTTTGACGGGGACAAGCGTAACGCCCGCAAATAAAGCAAAAAATATCGGGAAGGAAAATACAGCCGCAGAGTCATCTATAAAATCCAAAGCGGAGTTAAGCTGCAGTATGCCGACAAGAATCATACCAAGTATTAAATAATGCTCAATCCTAAGCTTAAAACGCCAGCGCAGCAAAGCCAAAAAAGAGAATGCGCTAACGCCCAGCACGACGGGGAAATATTCCGATATACCCATACTCACGCTGTTGACGGCAAATAAGCCGACAATCATAATAGAGAATAAAATAATATGTAATCTGTAGTTTTTAAACATAAATAATTTTTGTTAAAGCTTAAGGTAAATACTCTCCATAGCCGCCGCGGAACAGCTTGCGGAAAACGGAATATTTAAAAGCAAAGCGGGGCTTAATATCCTGCATTCCGAACAGGCCGATGAAGCCTTTAAAATTTCCTCCGCCCAGCCTTCCGCCCCTATGCTTAAAGGCAAAAACGAGGTATTGTTAAAAGCCGCCTCTTTTGTAACATTATCAGATACAAAACAAGGCAGCGCGGCGGCCTGCGCCTCTAAAAGGGAAACAGGCAGCCCCTCGTGAAATGAAGGCAAAACAAAAGCATCTGCCGCGCTGTAAAGCGCGGGCGCGTCGGAGCGGGAACCCAAAAACAGAACGGAGGAAGAAAGCCCCGCGTTAAAAGCTTCTTCTTTAACTTTTTCTAAAAGCGGCCCTTCGCCCGCAAGCAGTAAAACGGCAGTGGCGTCTTTTTGCAAAATACGGCTGAAAACTTTAAGCAAAAAGGTATGGTTTTTTGTCTTTGAAAAGCGGCCCAAATGGGCAATAACAAAATTATTATCCAAACCTAAAGCGCGGCGCATCTGCAATCTGGCCTGATTATTGAAAGCGAATTTATTTAAATCTATCCCGTTATAAACAACTTTGTGCGGCTTTGCGCCGAACATAAAACTTCCCGCCGCTTTAGCGCAGGCAAGGCGAAGCGTTACAAAAAAGCGAACAGGCAGCAGCATAAGGCGGTTTATTATATCCTTAAAAAACTGCTCGGAATAACGCGTGGCATGGCTGTGCAAAATTATATTTTTAACCCCGTAAAACTTAGCTATGGGAAAAAAGAATAAATTAAATTGCGTTATGTGGGAATGGATAATATTATACTTTCCCTCGCCAAACACCTTTGCGGCGCGCGCGATAAAACCAAAAATATTTTTTACGTCGGGCATATAAAAAACATTGCCGCCCATATTTTTTATTTCCGCTTCAAAAGACGGTTCCGCTTTGTAAAGGGATAAAAAATCAAACTGTATTTTTTGCCTGTTTATATTTTTGTACCACAGCATAACAACCGCGGTAATGCCGTTTACCACGCAAAGGTTGGGAACTATCTGCAAAATTCTTAAAGGTTTATTTTGCTTATTTTTCACTTTAACACCAACCTCTTTACCGCCTTTTTAAGGGATAAAGGCAAGGCGTCTTTAACACGGCAAATAATTCTTTTTCCAAATGGCATAAAAGAGTAGTAGCAGCCAAGCAGTTCCGCGCCTCCGTCCCCTTTTAACAAAAGAGCCATGGTTTTATCTCTTAAGGCTTCGTTTATATAGCCTTCCTTAAAATGGTTTATTTTTTTAAGTACTGGTTCGTGCGGGGCCTTGGTAAAAAATATTCTTCCGCCTTCGTCTAAGGCTTTCTTTATTTTAAGGCCTTTTTCGCTTATAAATATTACGCTTGATACGCCTTTGTCTGCGGCCTCGCCCTTATAACCGCAGGCATCGCCTATGCGAATATCGGAAAAGTCAAAAGAAGTTCTGGCATAGCAGGAAAGGCAACTTTCGCAATGCGCCGCGCCTGATAGGAAAAGCCTGTAAAAAGGCGTTTGCCCGTAGGTAAGCCAAACGCTTTTAAAACCGTCGGAAAGCTTTAAAACATATTCGGGCCAGCCGTATTTTTTATCTCTGAAATCAGCCTGAAGAACAGGGGCTTTTAAATATTTTTGCTCGGCCTCTTTTTTTGCAATATCCCACAATTTATAAGAAGGCACGCCGTGGCAAAATAAATCCACTATAATAATACGCTCTTCAAAGTTTGCCGCTTTCGCCAAAAATCTTAAACCCGCCGCCTGACAGGGGGTGGCAAAAACCATAAAATTATGTTTACTTTTTACTATTTCTTTAAAAGCGTCCACGGTAAAACTTTGCAAATATTTTGAGCCTTTAAAAGCTTCCAAACCCTCTTTGCTGTCCGCTATAACGGTTTTTGCCTGTCCGTTTGAGGGGTTATAAATAACTCCAGCTATTTTATAGCCGTTATTAATGCCCCAAAGGGCAAGTTCTGCCGCAATCGCGCCGGAAGCACTTTTAACGCGCGCCTCGTCGTTGTTGGCCCAAGCGTAAAAAACGGGAAGGGCGTTAAGCTTTTGGGGTTTGGCGGGGTAATTCTTTTTAAATTTAGGGCAAACGGCAAGGCACAACCCGCAGGAAACGCATTTATCGCGGTTAATAACAGCCTCGTAAAACCCGTACGGGGAAAGTTTAACGCTAAGCGCGGAGGCAGGGCAGCGCACGGCGCACGCGCCGCAACCGCTGCAAGGCAAATTATTATCAACACAGTTATTTGACATTTCTCTCTCTTTGCGTCCTTAATCCAGTAAAAACTAAATATTATTTGCCCTAAGCGCCTTTTTGTAAAATAATCCGCGCAGATAATTAGGCATCAAAACCTGCACGGTAAAGCGCAGAATTATGTTAAAAATGTAAAGCGGGAGGGAAATCATTCCCAACGCTAAAAGCTGGTCCTGCAAGGCCTTATTGCTCTTAAAATATTTATACCCGCCGCGCCTTGCGTAAAGGTTAGCGTCAACCCTTGCCTTAACCAGCGTATCGGGGAGATTTTGCATCTTTAAACCCGCCGCCGCCATACGTACCCAAAGGTCATAATCTTCAAATAAATGATACGTTCTATACCCGCCCGCCTTTAGCACATCTTCTTTTTTAAGCATTACCGTCATTTGATTAAACGGACTTCTGGTTTTTATATATTTCTTTATATCAGCGTCGCTAAGGGGTACTTTTCTTTCGGCAAAGGGTTTAAGGGTTACAGGGTCCGCTTCTTCTATCTGCCCGCCGACAACAGATAAGGCGGAATCATACTCAAAACAATTAAAAAGCTTTTCAAAGCGGGCAGGCAGGTTAATATCGTCTGCGTCAACAAGGGCCACCAAGGGGTATTTACACATAGGCAAAACCTTGCCCAAAGCCGCGCCGCGCCCTATATTTACGGCTAAAAAAACATTTTTAATTTTAGGATTATCCTCAGCCGCCCGTCTTATAAAATCTTCGGTTTCTGCGGGGACGGGGCCGTCAACGGCTATAATAACTTCGGCGGGGGGGAGGGTTTGATTAAAAACGCTTTCCAAAGCCTCTTTAAAGTAGGAGAGATTATCATTTTTATACAATGAAACCAAAGCGCTAAACTGCTTATTGCCTGCCATAAAAAACCTCTCCTTTTTTGAAATTAATATATTTTACAATTATAACATTTATGTATTGTAGGGGGAATAATAAAAATATATAATTAAACATCACATTTTGGCTGGAAAAATGAATAAGAAACAAGCAAAAACCTGGCTTATAACAGGCGGGGCGGGCTTTATAGGCTCGCATCTGGCTAAAGAATTGCTGAAGAGAGGGCAAAAAGTAGTAATTTTTGATAACTTTTCCTCGTCTGACGGCAGTTTGCTTAAGCCCGTAAAAAAGCAGGTTAAAATAATCAACGGGGATGTCCGCGACTTTGCAGCAGTTATAAAAGCCGTAAAAGGTGCGGATTATGTGTTGCATCACGCGGCGCTGGTTTCCGTCCCGCAATCAGTCAAAAATCCTCAGCTTACAAAAGAAATTAATACCGACGGTACTTTTAATGTCCTTTTCGCCGCGCGTATGGCAAAAGTAAAAAGAGTTATTTTTGCCTCTTCCAGCGCGGTTTACGGCAATAAAGCAAAAACACCAAACAAAGAAAGCGCAAAAACAAACCCCAACTCCCCTTATGCGGAAACAAAACTGCAAGGTGAAGCCCTGTGCAAAATGTTCTATCACTTTTACGGGTTGGAATGCGTTATTTTAAGATACTTTAATGTATTTGGCGCGGGGCAAAACCCTGCCTCTCCCTACGCGGCGGTAGTGGCCAAATTTTACGATTGCCTTAAGGCGGATTTACCGCTTACAATAAACGGCGACGGCAAACAAACGCGCGATTTTGTTTTTGTTGACGATGTGGTTAAAGCTAATCTGCTTGCCGCGACAAAAGCAAAAGCGGGGGAAGTTTATAATGTATCGGGCGGCAAAGCATATACTTTGCTGCAACTCGCCGCAATTATGCAAAAAGTAACAGGCAAAAAAGCAAATATTATTTTTGCTCCGCAAAGAGAGGGCGACATAAAAAAATCAAGCGCCGATATCACCAAAATAAAAAAAGCAGGTTTTAAGCCGTCAATCACCCTGCGCCGCGGTTTGGAAATTATCTTTAAACAAGGCTAAAAGTCTTTTGTGTGCTTAATGTGAGGTATTTATGGTAAGAGCTTTATTTTTACTGTTGGACTTCTTCGTCTACATCCTTATAATTTTTATAACGATAACGCTTAGAAGAATGGAAGTTAACCCGCAGCTGTTCGTAGCCAATATTTACGCTATGCTGCCTTTCTTTCCGTTCTTTACGTTTACTCTTTATCTGTTTTCCTTCTACGACGTAAGGGATATAAACAGAATAAAACCTAATTACGGTTCCCTGTTAAATGCGGTTCTGGTTAATGTTATCACGGGCGCAAGCGTGCTTTACTTTTTGGCCGCGCCTTTGGGCATGGTAACGCCCAAAACGATATTGGTGGCAATACTTACCCTGTATCCGCTGTATATTTACTTCAGCCGCCGCCTGTACATAAAATTCTCTTTCTACAAAAAGAACATTATAATATTTGGCAGCAGCCCCACTTTAAGCGCTATAGAAAATCTGCTTTCAAACTCCAAGGTATATAATATAACCGCAGTTTACCCCGCGCCCGCACCTGACGTTAAATATAATACCGACCACTTAGATTTGGTACTTATCTCAAGCACTTTGTTTAGGGATAATAAAGAAGCGTGGCAGCTTATAGCGGAAAAATTTATACAAAAAGGCATTTTGCTTAAGACGGACTTAAATGTTTACGAAGAGATTTTTTGCCGCACTCCCAAAGAAGGGCTTGACGACGCAATGTGGCTTATGCGCGGCGTTGGCGGCAGAGAAATAAAAGAAATTTATCCCGTAATCAAAAATCTTTTGGATTTGATAATAAGCCTTTGCCTTTTGCCCGCTATCCTGCCCGCGTGCGTGTTAATTTACCTGCTTATAAAAATTACCGACGGTTTTGACCCTATCTTTAAGCAAGAGCGCGCGGGATATATGCAAAAGATTATCTATATTTACAAATTCCGCACAATGCGCCCCGGGACGGAGGAAATAACAAAACTCGGCGCACTGTTAAGACGGTTCAGACTGGACGAACTGCCGCAGCTTTTCAATATAATAAAGGGGGATATTTCCCTTGTCGGCCCTCGCCCGATATGGATAAAAGAGTACGAAATTTTAAATAATCTTATCAGCGGACACGCGGTAAGAAGCATAGTAAAGCCCGGGCTTACGGGCTGGGCGCAACTTAATTTTAAGGCTCCTCCAAATTATTTTTATCTGCAAGACGCTCTTAAGCAAAACTCCGCCCAAACGCTGGAAGACGCCTTTACACGCTTCTCCTACGACGTTTGGTATATAAAAAACCGTTCCTTTTCTTTAGATGCGGAAATTTTAATTAAAACCATAAAAAGAATGTTTATAAAGGATAAAGATGTTTCCAAAAAAACTCTTTAATTTATGCCTTGTTATTCCCGCGGTATTTTTTATGTCCGCCTCCGTCTGCGCGGAGGGTTTTGTACTTGGCCTTTACGGCGCGCAAAAGCCGCAGGATTTAAAAGCAATAAAACAGGCGGGCTTTAACACCTTTCAAACCTACGATAAAAAGGCCGCTCCCATAGCCGCTTTGGCAAAGGAAGCTAAGGCGCAGGGCCTTAAAATGCTGGCCTATCCCAATAATATAATAAACTCGCAATACGCGAAGGAAGCGCAAACTTGGCCCGTTTACGCGTGGTATCTTATTGACGAGCCGGACCTTTTCAATACTCCGTTTTCAAAACTGGCGGAAAAGGACACCGCAGCAAAAAATGCCTTTCCCGCGCATAAAACCGCTTTTGTATTAAGCGAGGGCGCGCCTAAAATAAATTATTACCCCGCCGCGGATATTGTTATGGTGGATTGGTACCCCGTGTCGCATTTGGCTTTGGAATCTTTGGGCGAGCAAACCGCAAAAGCAAGAGCGGGTATGATAAAAGCGGGGCTTAATAATAAACCGCTTATAGCCGTTGTACAAGCTTTTGACTGGAAGGATTTTAAGCAATACCGCCCCGACAATGACCGTATCGGACGCTATCCCACGCCTGAGGAAATTAATTTTATGAGTTTTCATTCCCTCTTAAGCGGCGCGGACGGGCTTTTTTACTTTACCCTTTCCGAAGCGCGCAAAACGCCGCAAAAGTGGGCCGCATTAACAAAAACCGTGCAACAGCTTAAATATCTTTCTCCCGTTTTTGAGAGGGGAAAACCGCTTAATAATCCTTCTTTTATTGCCGCGCCGCTTATGGCAAAGCATTTCTTTTACAACGGCAAACGCTGGCTGATATTTGTAAATCCGACGGCAAAACCCGTCCCCGCGCCCAAAGAACTTTTAAGCGTTAAGTACAAAACACTCTTTGCCGCGCGCCCCTTGCACTTTACCATCGCGCAAAACGGCGGCAATATATCGCCTTATGCCGTTTTCATACTGCAATACTAATTACACTTAAACACTTAGCGCAAACAAATTAAGCCAAATAAAAAACCCCCGCCGTAAAGGAGGGGGTTTTGTTGTTTATCTTTAAATTAAAACATTACTTTTAAGTATGCGCCCGCTTTATTGCTGTCGTAGTCAAAATCCTGATTGGAGCTTCTGCTTTTGTATTGATACCAAATCCCGGCGGAAAGCCATTGCTGGAATTTGTAATCAATCGCGGGGCGAACTTTTACAATATTATCTTTTCTTTCGGAAAAGTCGGAAGTGCCAAGCGGAGCCGTCGGTTCGGGATAGGCCATATTCTCATATCCTGTTGTTAAAGACGCTTCCAGCTTATCATAAATCTTCTGCATAAAAGTTAATGATACTCCCGTTGTAACATAATGTCTGTTGCTGCTGTATATTGTGTCTTCCATTTTTCTTTCGCCCGAAAGTGTTATGGCGTTTTGGGCGGAAGGCTGCCATGTAAGCAACAAGTTATAGCCTACTACGGTCGGTTCATTTTCTCTGCCTGTAATTTCTTTGTCATAAGTTCTGCTGTCAAAACTTACCTTTGCGCTGCCTGTTACTTTTGAGGATATTTTTCCGCTTATACCCAAGCCCGCGCTGTTGGTAGAAGAATCTCTGTCGCCCTTTTTATCGTAGGCGGTAACGGTATGCGCATATTCCGCAAAAACATTGGTTTTGGGGGAAATATTATAATAAAGTCTTACGCCGCCGCTTAAGGAGTTTCTGCTTAAGGTTTCAAACTCGTCATCAAGATACTTATCCAAAACATCTCCGCCGAAAAACCCTATACCTATAGGCTTATTGGCAGATGTTTTTACAAGTATATCTGCCGCGTTTCTTAATCTTTTTGCTCTGTCGGTAAGTTCGGAGTTGGCAGGGTCAGATGTATAAAGGAAGGTATCGCTGATATTAAAAACGCTGTTGCCCAAAGAGGCCGAGGCAAGCCCGTCAAAATAGCTGTTCTTACCGGGGTCTTCTGTATATGCATTATACGCGGCCTTACCGTTAAGAGCCACATCAAGGCCCGTACCGGGGATGTTAGAGGAATAATCAACACCTGCCGTGGTAGCGCTTATACCCGAAGTTTTTTTATCTTCCTTGGTAAGATAAATATTGTCGTCAAAGCTGACTTCTTGGGAAGCATAAAAGCTTAAAGGTCCCTGCGCAAAAGCACCAACAGCGCATAAGGCCAAAAGCATAATTACTGATAATTTTTTCATTCTTTCTTTCTCCGCTTTTTATTATTCTTAAGGCGTGGATTTGCTAAGTACAGCTTCTTCTTCTATTATATTTTTAGAGGATTGCTGATACTTGTCCGAATCATCACCCTGTTTAGTTTGGTTAAGCAGTTTCTGTTCGTCTTCTAAAGTTTTATCTTCGTCGGGGGAAGTTGTGCCGCCTTTACCTGGTGTAAAGGAATCGCCTTTATAAACAAGCACGGGTTCGCCTTTTTTATCTGTTACCAATAATGCGCCCGTCTGCACTTCTATCTGTTTTGTGGCGGGACTGAAGGAAAACGCCACAGAGCCTCTTGCCGATACCGTTAAATCGCCCACTTTTATGCCTGAAATATCTTCACCCCTTATTGTAACGGTTCTCTGTCCTGATACCATTTCTTCTCTAAGGGTTACTTTTGTGTTTTTGGGAATAACAATAGTAGTACCGTTATATTCCACCGTAATATCTGTGGAAGAATTTACTCTTATCACGGAGCCGGCAGGATATTTTGTTATTTTTCCGTTTTGTCTTACTGTCATAATTGCGTTTGAAGTTATGGTAAGCAACAGTAATGCGGACAAAACAAGAATATTCTTTTTCATATATATACCTCTGTTATTACATTTTACTTTAAGCATACGGCAAAAAGCATAAGATACCTTTTTATTATACAATTTTATTTAGCAGTTCGGCTCAAAAGCGAGGATAGATATTTTACACATTTTTTAAAATAATTTGTATAATATTCTGTCAGTGAATTTTTTATAAGAGGAACCACGACGATGAAGTCAAGCCAGTTTTCTTTTGTTTCTTTTATAAGCGGACGTTATCTAATAATGTCCGTAGTTTGCTGCGCCTACATTTCCTTCTTAACTTTTATGAAGAAGATTACAGTATCCTCATTTAAGGTCACCGCAGGCCTAATGTCGATGCGACACCACATGGCAGTCCATAAACAAGAAGTACTCATAATATAAGTTCAATAAAAATTAAAAGATTCAGATAAGTCGTTAAATCAAGCTGCTTTCGGCAAACCCGAGAGCGCTTTGGCCTTTTGGGGGCCTCAACCTTAGTTATACTACACAGAATTATTATGAGAAATTTTACTAATTACATATTTTATACATTTATTCCTTCTTTCTTTGGTGCGCTTTTTTCTAAGTATGCCAAGGCCTTGCTTGCGTTTTGCATGATTATAAACATCACGGGCAATGCGGCAGCGCAGATATATAAGGTTGATTTTAACAATTATAAACCCGCCCCATTTAAAGCGGTAGCGGATAACACCCGCGTTGTTTTGCCCTCGGCGCAAATAGTAAAATTTAAACAGCAGGAACAAGCCGTAACAAACAAACTTCAGTTGGCGTACAACAAAAAACAGGCGGAAGAAAAAAAATCCGCAGACGCGCTTAAAGCCGCCTATAAATTCAATCCTTTTGATAAGACTGGTTATTTAGCGCAGGGCCAATGGGTT
>JAEXBW010000039.1 GCA_023393825.1 Elusimicrobiota bacterium
TGCAGTTTACCTTAGCCATAAAAAAAGCCCCGCTTATAACGGGGCTTTTTTGCGTCCAAAAATTAATTTACCACTTTTTTATCATCTTGGTTATATAAACCGCAAGGCATATTTTAAATAAAGTACCCGGGATAAAAGGCACTATACCCAGAGAGAATGCGTTTTCCACAAAAAAGCTTAACCAAACGGCGCCGCAGGAAAGTATTATAATCTCTCCAAAAGTGAAGGCTAAAAAAGAGGTGGAAACATTGTGTACCAGTTTTGTATCAAACATCCAGCCTATAACGTAAGCGGCTATAACAAAACCTACAATATAACCTGCCGTAAACATACCCGCGTTTATAATGGGCAGGCCCAGCATACCAAGCGCGATATAAGTTACTACGGAAAGTACGCCTTTTTTGCCCAATGCCGCGCCCACAAGCAGGGCGGCTAAGGTTTGCATTGTTACGGGGACTGGCGTAAAAGGCAAAAACATTGCCAGTTTGGAAAGTATGGCTATAAAAAGCGCGCCGCCTATAATAGCGGAAAGTTCTTTAGAAATTATGTTTTTTAATGTTTTTACTTTTTCCATTTTTCGCGTTTTCCTTGTGTCAGGTTTAATTCCAAATTGCCTTAACTATATTATATAATAAATAAGAATATGAACAGGAATTACGCGCTAAAGTATATTTTTGCCGTGTTGTTTGCTGCCGTTTTAAGCGGCAGTGCGGCAGCTGCCGTCTTTTCCTCTTCCGACAATGCTTTTACGGTTGACCTTCCTTCCTCTTGGCAAAAAACAGATTCTGACGATTCCGTCCTCTCTTTAAAACGCGATAGCGCAACAATGAAGATAATGCAGATAAAAGGCTGCGGCAAAAAGGATTGTCTTAATAAAGAAGTTAACAAAGAATTGGAATCCATAAAATCCAAAAAATTTAAAATTTTAGAAAACAGTTACACGGGCGACGTTATAAAAAAGACGGAGTTTTCCACGGGGGACCCGCTTTATTCTTTTAACTTTTCCGCCGCGTCGGTTGATTTTACTTCGGCCTATTTCCTAGCCGACGGCAAAGCATATAATGTGGGCATAAAGGGCCTGCCTTATGTAGAGGCGGATTTGGTGCTTTCTTTTATCTCGCCCGCCGCTAAGGAAACAGATTCTTCCGCAGGCGCGGAGCAGCTGCATAATTTTAACGACCCGCAGGTTTCCGACATCAGTTTAGACGCGCCGCCCGCGAATGCCTTAAAGGCAGGCGGCATCAGCGCGGACTCTGGCGAAGCTGCCTCTTCAAAAGCCAAAAAAACAGGCTCGTATAAGATTAATTTTATCTGCATTTTATTCTGCGGTTACGGCGCGGTATTGATTATTTCTTTCCTGCTGCGTCTTTTTGTGCGCGGCAAAGAAGAGGACATAAATTCCAACCCCAAATCTTATTATCCAGTTAAAGGCTCCCGCCTTTACGGCTCGCCAGATTTATTTTTTAAACTGCACGATAATCAGGGTAATAATTATATTGCTACCTCGGGCCGCTGGGGCAATGTGCTTATGGGCTTGGGCGTGTTTTTGGCGGTTTTATTTGCCTCGGGCAAATCCTTTTTAACCTTTCTTAAACTCCACGGAATGCTTAAAATTCACGCTGTTTTGCTTAATACTTTATTTTCGCTCTCTTCACTTTTAACCGCTTTCGGCGTTATAATTTTTCTGGCGGGTATTGTTATCAATTTGCTTTTTGCCTATAAGTTTTTTATATACGATAAAACAGGCAAAATTGCTTACAGATGCCTGCAAAAAGGCTTCCACCTTATGAGGGAAGAATATATAGTTGCGGACGCTAAATCCGCCGTGGTCTTCCGTATTAAAAGGAACAGATTCGGCCTGTTGCGCACTTGGGTTATTTACAACTCGCAAGGCACAATAGCCGTTATAAAAGAAACGGGAAAAATAAAAGCTTTCTTCAGATTATTACTGGGCCACCTTTGCGGCTTTTTAAGAACTTCCTACACGCTTAAGGGCCGTTTGGATAGTACGGGCAGCTTAAGTTCCAAAGCGGGTTTATTTACCTATTTTAAGGCGGAAATTGACAAGCCGCAAGCCATAGACGCGCGCATCACGCTTATAACCGCGGCGGTTATTTATATGCGCGACAGGGACAAATGGCACCCTTGGACAAACTGATTTACCCGCCGCTTTAGCAGTTTAAAGCGGCGTTTCTTTTTTGCTATCCTATTAACTATGAAACATTTACAAATTTTTATTATTTTTATTTTCTCAGCCCTCTGCGTTAATGCGCAGGAGATAGGGCAGATAAAGGATTTTTTGGCGCAGCATCCCGCGCTTAAAAACGCGCAATATTCCGTCTATGCCAAGTACGAAGGCGGAGGGGAAATAATATCCGTAAATCCTAAAGCCCGCCTTACGCCCGCCAGCGTTTTAAAACTTTATACAACGGCCGCCGCGCTGGATATTTTGGGCGCGGATTATACCTTTGATACAAAAATATATTACGACGGGGAGAAAGATGATTCCGTTATTGACGGCGATGTTTTTATACAGGGCGGGGGGGACCCGACTCTTGGCTCTTACCGCCTGCCGCTTAACCCCGATTTTGATACGCTTTTAGACGGCTGGGCGGGCGTATTAAAGCTTGCGGGAATAGAAAAAATAAAAGGCCGTATCTGCGCGGATAATACGCTTTTTAGCGGCGTTCTTTTGCCCGCGCGCACGACATACCGCAATATCGGCAACTACTTTGCCGCGCCCGTTGACGCTTTAAGCATAAGGGATAATTCTTACGAAATTTATTTTGAACCTTCCCTTGCCGACGGGCAAACGGCAAAGGTGCTTAAAACCGTCCCGGAAGTTAAGGGCTTTGATATTATCAGCCGCGTAACATTTTCCAAAGATATTAAGACGGACGAAGCTTATGTAAATTTTATTCCCGTGCAAAACGCGGTGGAGGTTTACGGCACGCTTCCGCTAAGCGACAATCCGCAAAAAATATATGCCGCGCTGCCCTATCCCGCCCTGTTTTTGGCGCAGGCTTTTAAGGATAAATTACAGGCGGCGGATATAAAAGTTAAAGGCGAAGCAGCTCTTTGCTCGGCGGAAAGTTATCAAAACAAAACACTTCTTTTGACGCATAAATCGCCAAAACTTGCCGATATTATAAACTACACAAATAAGCGCAGTTTTAACCTTTACGCGGATAGTATTTTAAGAAGCCTTGCCGTTGCGGGCGGTATGAAAGGCACGGCGGAAAACGGTGTTATTCAAGTTAAAAACTTTTTAACGCGCCTTAATATAGATACTACAGATTTTGATGTTTTTGACGGCAGCGGCATCAGCCGCGACGATATTGCCACCTGCAGCGATATTGTTGCCCTGCTGGAGGCCGTGCTTAAACAGCCGTATAAAGACGCTTTTGTGTCTTCCCTGCCCGTCGCGGGGGACCCTGCCGATATCGGCAATATGTCCAAGCGTTTAACGCAAAGCCCTGCCGCGCGCAACGCGCTTGTAAAAACGGGCTATTTGGATAGGGCGCGCGCGCATGCGGGTTATGTAAAAGACGCGCAGGGCCGCAATATTATTTTTTGCGTAATAAGCAATAATTTTAACGGCGGCTTTAGAGATGTGGACGCCGCGCACGAAGCTTTGATAAACGCGCTTGCGGGCATAGGGCTTAATGCCAAGCCCGTAAGGATAAAACCTTAGCCAATGCCATTTTAAAATGTTATACTAAAACCGTAGTCCGTTTTAATGCGGTCCTGTGAGGCCGCAAAAGGGAGCAGAAATGCAATTTATGCGTCAAATTTACTTTTACAGCCTAAACTTACCACGGTAAGCGTTAGGCTTTTTTTATGGAGAAAAAAATGGAAAAAACAATAGTAGATGAAGCCTTAATGGCAAGAATATTAGACAGAATAACCCACGAAATACTTGAAAAGCATACAGATACCAATAAACTCTGTCTTGTCGGCATAAAAACCCGCGGCGTACACATAGCAAAAAGACTGCACGAGAGAATTAAGAAGTTTTCCGGCTTAAATTTACCCTTGGGCGAACTTGATATTACCCTTTACAGAGATGACCTTACACAAGTCGCCGACCAGCCGCAAATGAAAGCCACCACAATCGGCTTTGATATTAACGGTATGGATGTTGTGCTTGTGGACGACGTTCTTTACACGGGCCGCACCGTGCGTTGCGCTTTGGACGCTTTAATTGACTTCGGCCGCCCGCGCCGCATTGAACTTTTGGTTATGGTTGACCGCGGACACAGGGAACTGCCCGTAAGAGCGGATTTTGTGGGCAAGAATGTGCCGACGGCTGATGACGATATTATCCATGTGCATATTAAAGAGCATGATGGCGATGATCGGATTGTTCACAATATTGGCGGGCAGAAGAAGTAAGGACATTTGTTCTGCTGTGCTGAATTAAGCTAGCAATTTGTTATCTTTGGGTTATTTTAAGTTTTTTTGCCGCTGCGGATATGCGGGCTTCCAGCCGCTCTGGATATACCTTGCGGCAAAGAAAACATAAACTAACCTCAAATATATTCAAATCACGCGGGCTTATAAAAATGTGTTCTTTAATTTGTTCCGTATTGTTATGTAAGGCTAGCAAATTTCCATATTTTGGCAAATTTTGATTTTTTCTTCCCTAAAGTATCGAGAGTCGCTCCGCTCCCGTACTTTTTATACTTTGCGCTTAGAATAAAATCAAAATTTGTCTAAAATCTGAAAATCCACGCTGCTAATCTACAAATTTGTTCTGTGCCAGACGGCATTAATTAAAGAATCACGCGCGTTTTGTACATAAATTTCTTCTGTGGCGTCTTTTGCGGCAATACTTTGTCGCTTGGTCAGTCAGATACTCCGAACGTCAGTGCGCCGCCGCACATTTCCTATCCGTATTATTATCTTATTCTTACCTTCACATAAGCCTCTCAACAGATAGCTGGAGCAAAAATTAATCCAACACTTTTCGCAAGTGCCGAACATTTTAAAAAGCCAAAATTAAAAGACCGTAGCTGATAATCAAAATCCCCTATAAAAATACGACGCACTTACCCCTTAAAATTGCTAAAATAATTAAATATGAATTTAATCGAAGAAAATGTAAACTTTAAGAGCGGTTTTGCCGTTATGGCGGGCCTTGCAAACGCGGGTAAATCTACCCTGCTTAATAAATTTGCGGGGGTGGATCTTTCCCCCGTAACCCACAAACCACAGACGACAAGGCAAAATATTCTTGCCATTTCCGAGGGGGAAAACTATCAAATAGTTTTTGTGGATACCCCGGGCTTTTTGCACGCGGAATATAAATTGCAGCAGATAATGCTTAACTCTTTAAACCAAGCCGTTTCGGAAGATGCCGACTTGGTAATTTTTGTTTACGACGCCACCGTCCCCGTTTCCAAGCATCTGCCGCTTATAAATAAACTTAAAGATTTATATTGCCCCGTCCTTCTTGTCATCAATAAAATAGATTTGGTGGAAGATAAGGACGAACTTGAAAGAATCAAAAATATGCTGCTGGAGCAGTTGCCCGTAAAGCAGGCTTTTTATGTTTGCGCAAAGGGCGGCGCGGGCGTAAAAGAGTTGGAAAACGCCGTACTTAACTATGTTCCTTTCAGCCCGCCGTACTTCCCCAAAGGCCAGCTTACCGACAGGTGGGAAAGATTTTATATAGCGGAATTTGTGCGCGAGCAAATATTTTTATTGTACAGCCAGGAAATCCCTTACAGCACCTTTGTAGAGGTGGAAACATTTACGGAAGACCTTGGCGATAAAAACTTTATCCGCGCCGTTATTCACGTAGAGCGCGAAAGCCAAAAACCTATAATAATAGGCAAGGGCGGCAGCGCTATTGCCGAGCTTCGCAAAAAAGCGCAGGCCAGAATAGTTGATTTTTTAAAGCAAAAATACCGTCTGGAACTTAATGTAGTTGTTTCGCCCGGCTGGCGCAATAATACAAGAATGTTAAAGCAGTTCGGGTATATGGACTAAAGCCGCAGAGGATTAAAAATGTCGCAAGAAAACAAAATAAAAGCCCTTATAGAACTTATCGGTAAAGAGCCTGCAATGCGCCCCCAGCTAAAGGCGCGCCTTGCGCAGGTTATTAAGGAACAGCCCAACGAGTTTAAGGCTTTTATTTCCGCCAGTTACGGCGCGCAGGTGCCTTTATGCGTGAAGGAAGTTGTAAACTCCCTCCACAGAGAGGCTTTAAAGCAATCCTTCGCGTGGTTCTTTGACACCAAAAATCCGCCGCTTATAGAGGGCGTTATGCTGGTGGCAAAATTTTTAAACCCCGGTATGAAAGACGCCGATATTTTGAAATCTTTTAAACAGCTTTACGCGCAGATGCATAATTATTTGGATAGTTCTTACGACGTATTTCATAAAGCGGAAGTGTTTGAGAGATTTATTTTTACCGATAATAATTTTAAGTTGGAAAGCCTTGCCGCCGACCCTAAACTTTTAAGTTTGCCCGATATGGTGCAAAGGCGCAGGGCGACGGGGTTTTCCATGGCGGTGCTTTACGCGCTGCTTGCCGAGGGCTTTGACGTTAAAACCTCTATCACAGACATAGCGGGAAAGCCGATAGTAATTTTTAGAGATACATTTACCGCAGAACCCGTTTATATTGATGTTATTTCCAATGGGCAGTTTGTAAGCGAAGAAGAATGCCATATTTACGCCGCAAGCCGCGGGCTTAAGTGGGATTCTTCCGTAGTAACTCCGCTTAATAATAAGCAGATTGTTAAAAGACTTCTAAATAATCTGGTTTACGTTTTTGGCCGCGCGGGTTTGGAACCTCAAACCTACGACGCAGCCGGTTTGGAGCTTGTCAGACAATACTTAAAGACAGCAAAATAAACTAAAACAAGGAGAAAACCGTATGACAATACACAATGATATTACGCGTTTCATCGGCAATACGCCGCTGTTAAAGCTTAATAATGTTGAGGGTGCCTCCTGTTGTAGCTTGTATACCAAACTGGAAATGTTCAATCCGCTTTCAAGCGTAAAGGACAGAGCTGCGTTTTATATGATAAAAGATGCCGAAGAAAAAGGAATTCTTAAAAGCGGCTCAGTTATTGTAGAACCTACAAGCGGCAACACGGGTATAGCCCTTGCCTATATCGGCAAATTAAAAGGTTATAAAGTTATTCTTGCCATGCCTGAAACTATGAGTATGGAAAGAAGGAAACTTTTGGAATTACTGGGCGCACAGCTTGTGCTTACCCCCGGCCCTTTAGGAATGAAGGGCGCGGTGGCAAAAGCCGAGGAAATTTTAAAGGAAAATCCAGACGCTTTTATGCCAAATCAATTTGCTAACCCCGCTAACGCGCGGGCGCATTTTGAAACCACAGGCCCCGAAGTCTGGGCCGCGCTTGAGGGCAAAATTGATATTTTTGTAGCAGGCGTGGGAACGGGCGGCACTATAACGGGCGCGGGGGAATATCTTAAAAGCAAAAACCCCTCCGTTAAGCTTGTTGCCGTGCAGCCTGCAGCCAGCCCCGTACTTACGGGCGGCGCGGCGGGACCGCACAAAATACAAGGTATAGGCGCAGGGTTTGTGCCAAAACTTCTTAAGACGGAACTTATTGACGAGATTATTGATATAGCCGACGCGGAAGCTTTTGAAGGCGCAAAAATGCTGCGTACGCAGGAAGGTTTGTTTTGCGGCATATCCGCAGGGGCGGCTTATAAAGCCGCGGCAAAACTTGCGGCGAGGGCCGAAAATAAGGGCAAGAACATAGTTGTTATTCTGCCCGATACAGGCGAAAGATACTTAAGTATGTTTTAAAATAAACGGGGCGCGTATGTCAAAAGTACGCGCCCTTTTTTCTAGAGGGTAAATATGAAGAATATTTTTTTTGTTTTAGCCTTTTTATTTGTTTCTCCCGTTATAAACGCGCAGGATTACTACCTTACTTCAGATAGAAACGAAACGTCAATTAACGTCAATAAAATAACCGATATGCCCGATGTTCTTAAAGAGCAGGGGAAAGATAAAAAATATCAGTCTGTAGTATTATCTTTTTCTAACGGGGAGGGCATTTTTGTTTTGGCTCCTATTACTTTTGAGAGGGAAATAACCTTAGAAGGCATAAGCCTTACGGATAAAAAGGACGAAGACTATTATATAGATATAAGCGTTAAAAATATTTCAAACAACCCTAAAGAAGAGTATGAAAAGTTTAAGAAGGAGGCAACCTCCGCCTCTGCTAAAATCACATCCGAAAAAGAAATTATTATAAGAGGCAAGAAAGTAAAAGAAGTCATTTTCTCCATGCCTAAGGGTGCCGCTGCGGCGGGATATATGTTGGATTATAAAAAGAATCTTTTATTTATAACCCAAGGTACGGACAAAAATATTATGCAGCATTCTGCCCAGGTTAAAAGGATTATAGCCAGCATTGGCATTGTCCGTACGGTTCAAGATTCTGCCGCGGCGCAAACCGTTGCTCCCGCGCCTGCCGCAAAAAACACAGCGGTTGTTTCTCCTGCCGCAACAGTTGTTGCACCCGCGGAGGAAACCAACCCTGCCATAGCTGCCATGCAGCAGGCGGGCCTTAGCACCGCACAAGACGTGGAAGATACCGATATTCACAGCCTTAAAGTTACGGCGCAGGGCAGCAAAACAAGTAAAGTTTCTTTTAAATATGCAGGCAGCAGTTATTATGTGCTTACTTCCTCTGACATTAAAACAACTTTGGAAGACGGCCGCGTTTACTTTGCATCGCGCCGCCGCGGCAAGAACATAATGTACCTTGAAGTTTCAAGCCAAAAAAGTAAAACTTTTTATGCCTCCGTCATTAAAGAATATGGCGAGGGCCACGCGCTTAAGGCGCAGCCCGCAAAAGAACTTAAGCTTGGCGCAAATTCCGCCCGTCTGATAAGAAAGACTGCGCTAAACAAGAGTGCGAATAATTATTTTATTAAGAAGGGTAATAGTTTTGTGCTTTCTTATATTGCCGATTCTAAGGATGATATTTATTTTGATGGGGTTGCCAAGGCCCTCCTTACCTCCTTCACTCAGGAGTAAAGGCGAAGATATTTGTTCTGTGCCGACTTATGCCGCTAGCAATTAGGCGTAAGTCGGCTTCTTTTTTATTTTTTGCTTACTTGGGTACCGAGAGTCGCTCCGCTCCCATTCTTCTTTGTACACCGCGTTCGCAATAAAATAAAAAATAAGCTCAACCCCGCCTAATCACGCCGCCTGCTTGCAAAGTTGTTCTATCTCAAACGGCATAAATTAAAATTTACTCAAAATCTGAAAATCCACGCTGGCGTATGCTAGATTTGTTCTATCCCGAACGACATTAATAAAATCCACGCTAAAAATATGTCAGCACAAATAAAATAAATAATTTTTAAACCTTATTAGTTCCCAAAAGATTGCGTGATTTGATTAAGTTTGAGGTCGGTTTCGTTTTTATTTGGCGCAAGGAATATCTGGAGCGGCTGGAAGCCCGAATATCCGCAGTGCCTAAAAAAACGAAACCAACCCAAAGATAACAAATTGCTAGCCGCATAAACTATAACAGAAGAAAATAAAAAAATACCAATAAAAAAAGCCCCCGCAAGAGCAGGGGCTTTAACTTCAGCAAAGTCTACTTTTGTAACCCAACCATCTCTTTAACTGCGCCTACCGCGCCAAGTATACCTGTCGCTTCATAGGGCATATAAACAATCTTATTGTCTTTGCCGCCCGTCATATTCTGCAATGCTTCAATATATCTTACCGAGATAAGATAATTTGCAGGATTGGAATATTCTTTAATATTTTCCGTAATAGCTTTAAGCGCCAAGGCTTCAGCTTCCGCCACTTTAATTCTGGCTTCAGCTATACCCTGCGCATCAAGAATTTTGGCCTGCTTTTGACCTTCGGCTCTGTTAATTTGGGCTTCTTTTTCGCCTTCCGCTTCTAAAATTTTAGAGCGTTTCTGGCCTTCCGCTTCCAAGATTATCGCACGGCGTTCGCGTTCCGCTCTCATCTGCTTTTCCATCGCATCTTTGATGGCTGGCGGGGGAGTAATATCTTGCAATTCCACGCGGTTTACTTTAACGCCCCATTTGTTGGAGGCTTCGTCAAGTATCGCTCTTAATTTTGCGTTAATCGTTTCGCGCGAAATTAAAGTTTGGTCCAATTCCAGTTCGCCAATTACGTTTCTTAATGTCGTCTGCGTAAGCTTTTCAATAGCCATAGGCAGGCTGGCGACTTCGTACACGGCTTTAAGCGGGTCCGTAATCTGGAAGTAGATTAAAGCATTAATCTGTATGCTTACGTTATCTTTTGTAATAACGTCTTGGCGGGGGAAGTCGTAAACAGTTTCTCTTAAGTCAATGCGTTCCAGCATTTGTATGTAAGAGAACGGTCTTCCGCCTATTTCTTTGGTAGATTTCCATTCTATCGGTCTGGGTTTATCCAACCACGGAATGATAAAGTTGGGGCCTGAAGTTAAAGTTTTGTAATAGCTTCCCAATCTTTCTATTACAATAATTTCGGCCTGTTTTACAATCTTGATACCGGCGGCAAAAAATATTATCGCCAATATAAAAAACGTTATAAATACTGATTCCATTTAATTCTCCTCCCTTTTAACTGAAAGCGTTACGCCTTCCACTTTTTCCACCACAATATCGTCGCCCTTTTTAAGCGCGGTATTGCAATGTATATTCCACAAATCTCCGTCTATCTTTACCGTACCCTTTTTATTATCTTCGGCAGAAACCTCAAATACTTTTGCTTTTTTACCGACGAGAGCGTCCACATTAGTTTTAACGTGGTGTTCCCCCTTATGCAGGTATTTAAGAAAGATAGGCCTTAATGTAAACAGCAGGGTAAATATTACAACCGCCCCGATGCCAAGCTGCCAATAAAGACCAAGCCCGAGCCAGCTTAAAAGTGCCGCCACAAAACACGCCAGACCGAAGCATGTAAGGGAAAAATCCATAGTAAAAACTTCCCCTATAAGCAACAGTACGCCCAAAACAAGCCAATAATTTGCAGCCATTTGTTAACCTCCGTTTTAAGGTCTTACTTTATTTGATTGTATAATAAAAATCTTACAGAGTAAACTATGGTATAATTATTTTGTATTTTAATTTTTAAAGTTCTCTACGGGTACGGAGGAACACAATGTTTTCATATAATAAAACGCTTGCCGCCGCAATATCTTTTATATTAATGGCGCAGCAGGCTTTGTTTGCGTTTCCGACTTCTGCTGCACTTCAGCGCGACGCTGCGCGTTTTAAAAATGTCCAACAGCAGGGGCAACAGGAGCAAAAAGTTCAGCTTTCTGCCGCAATGACGGTAGGGCTGGAAAGATTTAACGATAAAACAGATTCCTCCTACACCGTAAGAGTTAATGCCGATACAGGCGCCACGCGGGCTTTGGTGGAAGGCGATAATTTAAGCGTCGGAAAGACGGAAGGCGGCGCGCTTTCCTTTATAGGCTCATACAAAGATTTGTTGGGGGTAGACAGGGGCAGCTTAAAGTTAAAACTTAAAAGGCAGTCGCCCGTCGGCTATCACTTTTATTTTGAACAATATTACAAAAACCTTAAGGTGGAAAACGCTTACGTAAAAGTTAATACCGATAAAAACGGTAATCTTATCAACTATCAGTCCACCTATGTAAAAGATTTAACTTTAGATATTAAACCCGCAAAAACCGTGCAGGAAGCCTCTGCCATAGCGGCGCAGGATTGCGCGGGAACTTCGGAAGGTGCGGAACTTGTTGTTTATTCAGACCAAGCCTCCTCTATCGCTTTAGCGTGGAAGGTTAAAACAGTCGGCGGCGCGGCCGAACCGGGCAAATGGATTTATTATATAAACGCGTCCACGGGCGAGATTATCAACAGAATCAGCCTAGTTATGTCCGCTACGGAAACTTTTAACGCCAATATTTATACTGTTTATCCCGGTTTCGGCTCTAATGTAAAAACCACCGTGCCTTTAAGAAATATGGATGTTTACTACTTTAGCAGCGGCAGCACCGTAGCAAAAGCTACTACCGACGCCGCAGGACAGGTGGATATTACAAGGGCAGGCCGCGCGTTTGCGGCTTTTTCAGGGCCTTATTTTACCGTCACAAACCAAAGGCAGGCAAGCGGCGTTACGGGCTACTATGTGGAGCAGGGCAAAAACGTAAGCAATGTTATTGAGCCTGTTTCCGTTGATTTTTCCGCTTGGACTTCTTTCAGCAAACCCGCAGGCTCGCCTACGCCCACCTATAATGCCTGTGCGGCAGGCAACTGGCCTATATTTACTTCTCCGTTGCTGGCGGACGATTTTTCTGTAGGTTATATGAACAACTACGGCATAATAGACAATAAAGTTTTTATGAAGGTAACCAACCCCGCAGAATCAAACCGCGTGCTGGGCGCGTATATAGGTAATCCGGGAGAGGCTGTCTACGGCCCCGTTGTTCCCACCGCTTCTTCCGCGCAGACTATGGGTACAGGGCTTTATCCCGCAGGATCCTCAGGCACATACACAATAAACACTTTAAGCAAACTTTGTGTTCCTTATACAATAACTTCGGGCTACAATGCTCTTTCTTCCCACGTTCTTACGGATATGCCCAACAACGGTACTCCTGCAACCGCGTTTTACAATCTTAACGAAATGCGCAACTTTTTTGTGGGCCTTAATACAGGCAATTATATAAACCTTAACAACCATTTACCCGTTATGATAAACGCTTACGGTTTGCCTTATACCGCAAGCGGCTACAACGGTATGGTAAACGCTTTTTATGATACCGACCAAAAGCTAATTATGTTCGGGGAAGGGGAAAAGATAGACGGAGATTTCAGACCTTTCGCCTTGGAAAGTGCCATAGTTCGCCACGAATATGTCCACGCTGTTGTGGATAATATTTGGCCGATACTCTACTTTAACGAAGGCGCTGCGGTTTCCGAAGCTTTATCAGACTACTTTGCCTTGTCTTCTCTTAAAGACGGTTCCAATAATCCCTATACCTCTAAGATAGGCAGCTGGGTAAGCGTAAGCGCCAGCGGCGGGGAAGGCGTAACCAGAGATTTAAACAGCGCTAGCGGTAGCGGTCCTGAAACTTTTAATCCCGTCACTTGGGTGTCAAACGGTATTAACGGACAGCACAAGAACAGCTTGGTATTAAGTCAGGCTTTGTGGGATTTAAGGACGGGCGCCGCCACTGCCGCCTATGCCGACAGGCTTGTGTGGTATTCTTTAATGTTCTTCCCCGATTCTTTGTTGGAATTTAGGGACGCTATGATAGCTGTTTCTCAGGCTATGGCTACTACATGGGGCGTAAACTTAAGCTCGCAAATAGCAACGGCTTTTGACAATCACAATATCAACTTTGCCTCCATAGTTACCGTTAACGGCGATATTTACGAACCCAATAACAGCCCCGACAGTGCGGCCGATATTGATATAGCCTCCGTCGCAAAAAGACAGTTGAGCGGCAAAATAAATCCCGCCAGCGATGTTGACTATTATTCCGTGTCTCTGCCCCAAGGCAACTTTGAAGCCACCCTTTATCTGCC